>NZ_VWWM01000007.1:0-170202 GCF_011752945.1 Paraburkholderia sp. Cy-641 | reverse complement strand
CGCTCATCAGGACGAGGTACGGAGCGGCAAAGCTCCACTCCTCGTCCGATACATCTGTTGGGTACGGTTTGCGTTCTGGCATTGCGCCAGGTTACCAGGTTTGGCACAAAGTGCCTAACACGCTCTAGATCTCCGGTCTGCGATCGCCAGATAGCTTGGTCGCGCGACGCGGCAGCTTATGACAACGGCAAGAGATTATTTCGAAAAATGAAATTAAAGTCGTGGGGCGAAACGGTGGTCAATCGGCAGCACGGCAAACAGGCATGCGCCGTTCTGCCACCGAATTGACACAGAGGGGCAATGCCGATTATTTCATTTTATAAGAAAATATCTTCCCATCTTCGCTGTTTGTGGGCAGTGAGCGGCTCGCTATGCTTCACGCCAACGATCACCCGAGATCGCAAACCACACGCTGACGAGGACCTTTGCCATGAAACGCATTCTTTCCGCCCTGATCGCTTCCGCCGCCCTGTTTGCCGCTGCTTCCGGCGTGGCTCACGCTGCCGCTCCGGCCGCGTGCAACGGCCCCCCGTCGTACTGCAACGTGTTCTTCGGCAACTGATCGAAGCACGCGCAGGGCCGGACAGGACATCGACCCGGTCCGGTCCTCGATAAATGCATTGCATCGCTTTGCCTCAAATCGTCCCGGCCCGGGGGCGGGCTTGATTGACAAGGCAAAAGTCTCAGTTATCCACAAGGTTATTCAGTGAATTTGTGGATAACTTTCAGGGATAAATCGTTATCCACCGGCACGATCTCCGTAGCCGCCTTCCGGCCTGTCCCGCTCCGCCAATTTGTCGCCCCGCGTCGCCACTCGCGCGGCTTTTGCCTATGATGAACACCTCGTACTCTTTGCGCGTCGAGCGCCTTACCCGAGGAAGCGAACCATGGCTTATCACATTGCAGTTGTCGTTGGCAGTCTGCGGCGGGATTCGTTCAATCGCCAGTTGGCCCAAGCGGTCATTTCCCTTGCTCCATCCGATTTCACCTTCGAGTTCATCGATATCGGCTCCTTGCCCCTCTACTGCCAGGACTACGATGCCGACTATCCCGAAGCCGGTAAAAAGCTCAAGGAACGGGTCGAGGCCGCGAACGGCCTGCTGTTCGTGACGCCCGAATACAACCGCTCGATGCCGGGCGTGCTGAAGAACGCGCTCGACTGGGGTTCGCGCCCGTGGGGCACGAACTCGTGGGGCAACAAGCCCGGCGCGATTATCGGCACGTCGCTTGGCGCAACCGGCACGGCGCTCGCGCAGCAGCATCTGCGCAACGTGCTCGCCTACCTCGACGTCGCCACGCTTGCCCAACCCGAAGTCTTCATCAAGCACGATCTGTCGGTCATCAACGAAAAAGGAGAGATCGTGAACGACGGCACGCGCAAGTTCCTGCAAACCTTCGTCGACCGCTACGTCGCCTGGGTCAAGCGGCACGCGGCGTAACGGGCCGTTTCGCTAACGCAACAACCGGCGGCGCGTCGCATGCCCGAAGGCCGCGCCCGCGTGTGAGAGGCCCACGCGGGCGGCGACCACAGCCTGATCCGCCGCTCGCCTGTCTAGGCGTGGTGATGTCCCGTCACCCGCTCCCACCCATGACGCACCGCGAGCTTGAAGCGCTCCCACGTGCTCTCCGGCGACGTGGTTTCCCAGTAGCGCCGCGCTTCGGGCTCGATCTCTTCCCACGGACGATCGCGGAATCGCGCATCGTTGCCGATCTCCGCGCCATAGCGATAAGCCGGCACATAGTCCTCGTAACGCGGGTTGTCGGACGCGTACTGTTCGTCGTAATGGGCGCGGAAATCTTCTTCGTACTCCAGATACTCGTTAGGCATCCGGGCACCGGGCTCCGCAGTCGGCTGCCCGCGTTCGGGGATGACTTCCGGCGGCTGCATGACCGCGCCCGAGCCCGGCACCAAGCCGGCGGCAATCGCGCTGCGGTCCACGTCGCTGGCTCGCGCGTTCAGCGGATCGGACTTCGGATGCTCGTCGAGCGGCGACGGCGCGAACGGTTCGGCTCGGAGGCTGTCCGGCGGCGTGGTGTGGCGCGGATCGCGTGGCGTGGCACCCATCGGCACAGTCGCGCTCGTCGTTCCGGCTACACCGGTGTTTTCACTTGCCGCGGTGGCGGGCGCCGCGCCAGCCGCACCCGGCGCCCCCGCCGCCCGCAGTGACGTAGCCGCCCCGGCCGCCGCCGTCGTTGCGCTGGACGTGTGCGGCGTGCCCGGCATCACCGCGCCGATGCCCAGTTCGTCGAGCACCGAATATTCGCGCCGTGCCGCGGCCTGCGCACCTGCTGTCTGCGCGTCCCAATCGGGCAGGCGGTCGTCGACCTCGGTCGCACCGAGCCGCACGAGCGTATTGCGCGCAAGCTCCGCATGCGATTCGCTCGCGGCATTGACGCACACGAGCACTGCGCCGCGCCGCAGCGCTTCCGCGTAGCGCGTGGTGTCCAGCGCGCGCGAACCGGTCGCGAACAGGCTCGACAGAAAGCGCTCGATATTCGCAAACATCCCCGCATTGGTGACATCGTCGCTCGCCGGGCCGGCGGACGGCTCGGGGTTCGTCCGCAGATCGATCGCCTCGCGTGCAAAACCGGTCTGCACGAGCGTGTCGCGGGCGCTTTCGGCTTGCACGCGGGTGTCGAATAAACCCATCACGGTGTGTTGCATGGCTATCTCCCGACATGTTCAGGCGGAACGGGCAGCGCCGCACGCGCTATCCGCCTTGCCCCCGTGGACGCCGCAACGATCGTGCCGGAGCGTGGCCGCGCGCTCGCGTATCCGCTGTGATCTGCCGTGAGGCCACGCCGCGTGGGGCGTCCATGCAAAAAAGCGCGGCGTGTCGCCGCCGCGCTTTTACAAGTCCTGGTAAATGACGCCTGAGTGACGCCTGAGTGACGTGCGGGTGATGCCTGCATGACCCCCGGATTCAGGCGCACGGAGCACACGGCCGAGAAGCTGCGAGGCCATGAGGTCAGGAGGCCCCGCCCCTCAGGAATCGGCCGGATGCGTCACCGGATCGTTATCCGTCTGCGCGAGATTGCGCTGGATCGTTTCGAGCAGCTTCTCGAGCAGACCGATGTCGAACGGCTTGGACAGCACGCGCACGTTCACATGCCGCGCGCGGTCGAGTTCTTCCGCGTAGCCGGTGACGAGAATGACCGGCAGTTGCGTATCGAAGGCGAGCACCGCTTCTGCCAGATCGATGCCGTTCAGCTTGCCGGGCATGTGAATGTCCGACAGCACGAGATCGAACGGCAGCGGCTCGCCGGTGTCCGCGCGCTTCGCGCGGGCGTCGTCGAGCAGGCGCAGCGCGAGGTCGGCGTTGAATACGCCGGTGACCTTGTGGCCCATCATCTGCAGTAGCGCTTCGGTGCCGGCGGCCACTTCCTGGTTGTCCTCGACGAGCAGCACGCGCAGCCCCTGCGGCGCTTCGATCTCCTGCGGACCCGCTTCGTCCGGGCTGACGCTTTGCGGCTCGGCCGACGCGCGCGGCAGATACAGGCGCACCGAGGTGCCCGCGCCGATCGCGCTGTCGATCGCGGCAAGCCCGCCCGAACTCTCGCAGAACGCAAACACCTGCGGCAGCCCGAGGCCCGTGCCCATGCCCTTCGGCTTGGTCGTGAAGAGCGGCTCGAAGGCGCGCGCGAGCACCTCGGGCGCCATGCCGGTGCCGGTGTCCTCGAGCGAGATCTGCACGAATTCGCCGGTGAGCGGGAAACCGTCCTCGTGACGGAACACCACGTTGCTCGCGCGCACCGCGAAGCGCCCGCCGTTGGCCATTGCGTCGCGCGCGTTCACGGCGACGTTGATGAGCGCGAGCTCGAGTTCCGCGACGTCGACGCGCACCGGCCACGTATCGGCGCCGCTGTCGATCACGAGCGACACCTTCGCGCCGAGCGACGCGCGCAGCAGTTCGCGGCAGGTCGGCAGCCAGCGTTCGAGCGACAGCGTCTCGGTGCGCAGCGGCTGCTTGCGCGCGACGCCGAGCAACTGCCGCGTGAGCGACTGGCCGCTCTTCAACGCGCGCTCCATCGCCGAGAGTTCGCGCTCGACCCCGCCGACGCCGCGCCGCCGCACGATCTGCACGTTGGCGGAGAGGATCATCAGCAGGTTGTTGAAGTCGTGCGCGACGCTGCCGACCAGCGTGCCGAGCGCTTCCATCTTGCGCGACTGGCGGTATGCCGATTCGATCGAGCGGCGCATCGACGCCTCGGCCTGCCAGCGCTGCCACGCTTCCTCTTCGGCGCTCAGACGCCGCAGCGACAGCCAGATCACGCACCACAGCGCGATCGACGGCGTGAACATCGACAGGATCAGCACGCTCAGGTGCGTGTACCAGGCGGTCCAGATCGCCGAGGTGCGGTAGCCGCACAGCACGTACACGGGATACGAGCCGACGCGCCGGAATGCGACGATCAGGTTGCCGCCGGCGAGGGGCGAATGCATCCGCACGACGCCCGTGCGCTGGCCTTGCGCGACCGCTTTCGTGAACGGCGTGTCGGGCGAGATCGCCGTCGCCTCGCGCGGGCCGGGCGGATAGTGCGCGAGAACCGCGCCGTCGGTGCGCACGAGACTCATGATCATCGGCGTATCGCCGCTGCCGCCGAGCAGTTCGCGATAGAACGCGTCGAAATAGCTCGGCCGCAGCGCGATCGACACGACCCCCGCGAACGAGCCGTCGGGCATCTTGCGCTCGACGCCCATGTTGAACACCTCTTCGCTCGCCACGCGTCCGCTCATCACCTTCGAGACGTGCTGGAGTTCGTTGCCGTCGCGGATGCCGACGAAGTCGTCGCGCTCGCCGATCGACAGCACCGGTGATGGATAGAAGCGGCTGCTCGCGAGCAGGTCGCCCCCGAGCCCGAAGATCGACACCGCGGCGACCTGCGGATAGCCGCCGCCCATCGTGCGCAGCTTGTCGTGAATCGTGTGTTCGCGCCCGCGAATGCCGTCGTCGTCGAGGCCCGCGGTCAGATCGACGATGCGCGAGTTGAGCGTCTCGTTCATGTCGAACACCTTCAGCGCGTGTTCTTCGGCGACGCGCACGGTACGTCGCGTCATGTCGGTCGCGTCGGCCTCGCGCGAGCGCAGATCGGTGAACGCCATCGCCGCGACGTAGACGAACGGCAGCACGACGGCCGCGACCAGCAGCGCGATCAGCGTGATGCGCCGCACATGGAAATTCTGTTCCGGCACGGCGGGGAACGAGGCGTCGTCCTGTTCGCGGACAGAACGGCGGGGAAGGCGGCTCGCACGTGGTGAGTCGACCCGGTCAGGTGTCATTTTCGTTGATGCCAAAAGTCATTTGAAGCGGGCAGCCCCGTAGCGGCCCGGTAGTTTGTCGCCGCTTTCAGAGGAAGCATAGACCCCGAGCGGCAAAAGTTGCCGCAAAGCGCCGGGAGCCAGGGTTTGCCGTTCCCGCTGTTCTTTAAAAGTAGTCTTAAAACAAACAGCGACGAATCGGCAAGCGCAAACGTACACAAAAGTATAAAGATAAAAGAATGGGCACTGGAACTAGTTAATCATTTTTAAAATCTGCTTCGCATAGAAAAATCTCATTAATGAACCTCGTCCTGGTGAGTTGCCTTTGCGCGAGTTTGCTTCGACAATCCTTGCCACGACAAAAAAGCCGTTGCCACGTCCGTGCCGCGGATCGTCAGGGTCCGCTGAACGCGTCCCGCCGCACACGCTCCCTTCTCGCCAGGCAAGCCGTATTTCGACAGGCGCCAGTGTGCTTTGTCGCGCATCGGTCGATTGCGCGCCGAAGCCCAGGCCGCCATCCGTTGCAGATACGAACGAGCCATTCCGCTTTTCAACCCGTCCGAGCCGACGTTGCCATGCTGCCCATTGTGATCGCCGACGATTCGCTGCTTGCCCGCCGTGTGCTGACGAAAGCGCTGCCGCCGGACTGGGACGTCGAGGTGTCCTACGCGGCGAACGGGCGCGAGGCGCTGGCGCTGTATCGCGCGGGCAAGGCGCCAGTGATGTTCCTCGATCTGACGATGCCGGACATGACCGGCTACCAGGTGCTCGAAACGTTGCAGCACGAGGACCTGAACTGCTTCGTGATCGTCGTTTCCGCCGACGTGCAGCCGCTCGCCCGGGCACGCGTGCGCGAACTCGGCGCGCTCGCGTTCATCGCCAAGCCCGTGACGTCCGAGGCGCTCCTGCCGGTCCTCAAGGAGTACGGGCTGTATGTCTGAGACGGACTTCACCGAGGACCAGCGCGACGCGCTGCAGGAGATCGCCAATCTCGCGATGGGCCGGGCCGCGATGCGGCTCGCGCGGCTGCTCGATTCGTTCATCGAACTCTCGGTGCCGCGCGTGCGGATGGTGGCCGTGAGCGAGGCGGCGCGCGCGCTGCGCGAGATGACCGGCATCGACGATACGGTCAGCGCGGTGCGCCAGGGCTTTCGCTCGGACATCAAGGGCGAGGCGCTCGTGATCTGCCGCAGCGACAGCATCGCGCAGCTGTGCGCGCTCGTCGGCGATCCCTACGCGCGCTCGAGCTACGAGTCGATCAGCCAGCGGGAGCTGATGTTCGACGTGGCGAATCTGCTGAGCGGCGCGTGCGTATCGTCGATACTCGACCAGCTTGGCCGCACGCCGGTGTTCTCCGCGCCGGGCCTGCTCGGCGAGGCGCTCACGCTCGACGAGGTGTTCCAGCCCGG
Organism: Paraburkholderia sp. Cy-641; assembly: GCF_011752945.1. NCBI lineage: Bacteria > Pseudomonadati > Pseudomonadota > Betaproteobacteria > Burkholderiales > Burkholderiaceae > Paraburkholderia > Paraburkholderia sp. Cy-641. The sequence continues at coordinate 163,533 of NZ_VWWM01000007.1, read as the reverse complement.
CGTGCTGCAATGGCGCGTCGCGCTGCTTCTCGAAGTCAATTTCACGCTCGAGGATCGGGACTTCCGCGCGCATCTCGTGATGCTGATGGCCGAGGAATCGATTCTCCCCATGAACGACGCGCTCGACGCGCTGCTGTCCAGCCTATGAATGAACCGGTGGAATCGTTGAGCGACCTCGTGGTCGAGCGGGTCGGCTTTGGCATTTTCGTGCTCGACCGCGAGATGAACGTGCTGATGTGGAATCGCTTCATGCAGGACCACAGCGGGCTGTCGGCGCAACAGGTGGTCGGCCGCCCGATCTTCGCGCATTTTCCGGAGCTGCCGCGCGTGTGGCTCGCGCGCAAGATCGAGAGCGTGTTCCAGCTCGGCACCTTCGCGTTCAGTTCGTGGGAGCAGCGCCCGTATCTGTTCAGATTCGATCACGACCGGCCGATCACCGGCGGCGTCGACTTCATGCAGCAGGACTGCACGTTCATGCCGCTGATGCGCGAGCGCGAGGTGGTGGCCGTCTGCGTGACGATCTCCGACGTCACGCACGTGAGCATCGTGCAGCGCGAACGCGAGGAAGCGGTCGAGAAGCTGCGCGAATATGCGAACCGCGACGGACTGACCGGCATCGCCAACCGCCGTTTCTTCGAGACGCGTCTGCAGGACGAATTCGCGCGCTGGCAGCGCTATGGCGGCGACATGTCGATGCTGCTGTTCGATCTCGACCACTTCAAAAAAATCAACGACCAGTTCGGCCACAGCGTCGGCGACACGGTATTGCGCGTGATGACGCAGCGCGTCGCGGGCGTCGTGCGCGCGCAGGACACGTTCGGGCGCTTCGGCGGCGAGGAGTTCGCGCTGCTGCTGCCGTGCACGCCGCTCGAAGATGCGATGCGCGTCGCGGACAAGATTCGCAGCGTGATCGCCGAAACGCCGGTCGAACTGCTCGGCACGAGCGTGCCGGTGACGGCGAGCCTCGGCGGCGCGGCGGCGCGCGAAGGCGTGCCGAGCTACGACGTGCTGATCAACGAGGCCGACGCGGCGCTCTACAGCGCGAAGCGGCAGGGGCGCAACCGCTCGGTCGCTTTCCGGCCACCGGGCTGACCGGGCGGCGGGCGCGCTGGCCGCTGGCCGCTGGCCGGAGCGCCTCGCCCGGCGGCCTTCCTGTCTGTCCCTAAATGGGGCAGCGAAACTGCGGCCACCGGCAAAGGTTGTTATACTTTTCGCCGTTTCCGGCCTCCCAGCCGGATGTTTCGCGCGTGTCCGCGCGCGCGGGCCCACTGTCCTGCGGGTCGGCATAAAACCTTCTTTGAACGCCTTTCAGCAGGCGCCTCCAGCGGAGATCGTCTTGGCTGTTTCCAATCTCGTCGTGGACGACAACGAAATCGATGCCGCTGCCGCCACGTCCGGCAGCTCGTTTTATCTCGCCATGCGCATCCTGCCGGCTGCGCAGCGCGATGCGATGTATCAGGTCTATGCTTTCTGCCGCGCCGTCGACGACATCGCCGACAGCGACGACATACCGCGCGCCGAGCGCTCGGCCGCGCTCGATCAATGGCGCGCCGACATCGACGCGTGCTATGCCGGCCAGCCGCGCGCCTCGTTGCGCGCGCTCACGCGGCACATTCACACGTTTCATCTGCAACGCGAAGATTTTCACGCGATGATCGACGGCATGGCGATGGACGCCGCCGCCGACATCTGCGCCCCCGACGACGCCACGCTCGACCTCTATTGCGACCGTGTCGCGAGCGCGGCGGGCCGTCTGTCGGTGAGGATATTCGGGATGCGGGAAGAGCCCGGCCGGCTGCTCGCGCACCACCTCGGCCGCGCGCTGCAGCTGACGAACATCCTGCGCGATATCGACGAAGACGCCGGCATCAACCGCTGCTATCTGCCGCGCGAGCTGCTCGCGCGCGAGGGCATCGCGATCACGAACCCCACGCAGATCGCCGACGATCCGCTCCTGCCGCGCGTCTGCGCGACGCTTGCCGAGCGCGCGAGGCAGCACTTCGCGGCGTCCGACGCGATCATGGATCGCGAGCCGCGCGCCCACGTGCGCGCGCCGCGCATCATGTCGGGCGTCTATCGGGTGCTGTTCGAGCGCACGCTGGAGCGCGGCTTCGACATTCCGCGCACGAAGGTCCGCAAGCCGAAGCTGCGTCTGCTGTTGATCGTCGCGCGGTACGCGCTTTTCTGAGCTGATGCCGAAGCTCGTCCACGTGGTCGGCGCGGGCGTGGCGGGCCTCGCCGCCGCCGTGCAGTTGCAGCGGCGCGGCGCGCGGGTCGTGCTGCACGAGGCGCGGGACCACGCCGGCGGCCGCTGCCGTTCGTACTACGATGCGAAGCTCGGCATGACGATCGACAGCGGCAATCACATCGTGCTGTCGGGCAATGCCGCGACGCTCAACTACGTGCGCGCGATCGGCGCGATCGACGAACTGAGCGGCCCGTCGCGGCCCGAGTATCCGTTCGTGGATCTGGCGACGCGGGCGCGCTGGACCGTGCGGTTGTCGCCGGGGCTCGTGCCGTGGTGGATTTTCGATGCGCATGCGCGCGTGCCGGACACGCACCCGGCCGATTACCTGGCGCTCGTGCCGCTGCTGTTCGCCAAGCCGGCGCGCAGCGTCGCGCAGACCATGCGTTGTCACGGGCCGCTGTGGGACCGGCTGCTGCAGCCGCTGTTTCATGCGCTGCTGAACGTCGAGCCTCGTGAGGCGTCGGCCGAGCTGACCGGCGCGATCGTGCGCGAGACGCTGCTGGCCGGCGGCCTCGCCGGCCGACCGCTGGTGGCGCGCAACGGCCTCGGCAGCGCGTTCGTCGATCCGGCGCTGCGGCTGCTGCAACACGGCGGCACGACGATCCGGCTCGGCTCGCGTCTGCGCGAGATCACGTTCGCCGCCGAGCCGGCGCGCGTGCAGGCGCTGCATTTCGCCGACGAAAGCATCGCGCTCGACGCGAACGATGCCGTGATCCTCGCGCTGTCGTCCGAAGACGCACCGGCGCTCGTGCCGGGTCTGTGCGCGCCGACCCGCTTCGCGGCGGCGCTCAACGTGCATTTCGCGGTCGAGCCGCCGTTCGGCTGGCCGCAGATCACCGCGTTGCTCAACGGGACGGCCGCCTGGCTGTTTGCGTTGGACGGCCGCTTCTCCGTGACGCTGAACGGCGCGGAGAGCCTGCTCGACACGCCGCACGAAGCGCTCGCGGCGAGCGTCTGGGCCGAGGTCGCGCAGGCGGTCGATCTGCCGCTCGCGCCGCTGCCGCCGTGGCAGGTGGTGAGCGAACGACGCGCGACGTTTGCCGCGTTGCCCGATCAGGAAACGCGGCGGCCGGGCATGCGTACCCGCTGGAACAATCTCATGCTCGCGGGCGACTGGACGGCCACTGGCCTGCCCGCGACACTTGAAGGCGCGATCCGCTCCGGCCAGAAGGCTGCGGACACGCTGCTGAATCAACCGATGGAACGCCGATGAACGACCTATCTCAGAACCCGCCGCTCGACGCGGTCCTGCCTGACGCCGAAGCCGCCGGAACGGCGCCTGGGGCTGCCGCCGCGCAGAACGCGCCGGAAGCTGGCGCAACGTCAACGACCGCGCAAGCGGCGGCGCCTGAGGCGGCGGCTGCGGCGGCAACCGAAGCGACTGCTGCTGCTACCCCCGACGCGGCCTCGCTCGACGCCGCGATCACGCGCGCGACCGACGCGATCCTCGCCGCTCAGCAGCCCGACGGCCACTGGGTCTACGAACTCGAAGTCGACGTGACGATTCCCGCCGAGTACGTGCTGCTCGTCCACTATCTCGGCGAAACGCCGAACCTCGAACTCGAACAGAAGATCGCGCGCTATCTGCGCCGCACCCAGTTGCCGAACGGCGGCTGGCCGCTCTTCACCGACGGCGCGCTCGACGTCAGCGCGAGCGTGAAGGCGTACTTCGCGCTAAAGATGATCGGCGATTCGCCCGACGCCGAGCACATGGTGCTCGCGCGCGAGGCGATCCTCGCGCATGGCGGCGCGGAAAACGTGAACGTGTTCACGCGGATTCTGCTTGCGCTGTTCGGCGTGGTCTCGTGGCGCGCGGTGCCGATGATGCCGGTCGAGATCATGCTGCTGCCGACGTGGTTTCCGTTCCATTTGTCGAAGGTGTCGTACTGGGCGCGCACCGTGATCGTGCCGCTGCTTGTGCTCAACGCGAAGCGGCCGCTCGCGCGCAACCCGCGCAAGGTATGCATCGACGAAGTGTTCCGCGGCGCGCCCGTGAATACTGGCATGAACGAGCGCGCACCGCATCAGCATGCGGGCTGGTTCGGCTTCTTCCGCTGTGTCGATACGGTGCTGCGCGCGGTCGATGGCCTGTTCCCGAAGGCGATGCGCGAGCGCGCGATCCGCGCGGCGGTCGCGTTCGTCGACGAACGGCTGAACGGCGAGGACGGCCTCGGCGCGATTTTCCCGGCGATGGCGAACTCGGTGATGATGTACGACGTGCTCGGCTACCCGGCCGATCATCCGAATCGCGCCATCGCGCGCAAGTCGCTCGACAAGCTGCTCGTCGTCAAGGACGACGAAGCGTATTGCCAGCCGTGTCTGTCGCCGGTGTGGGATACCTCGCTCGTCGCGCATGCGCTGCTCGAAACCGGCGAGAAGCACGCCGAGCAGGCGGCCGAACACGGGCTCGAATGGCTGCGTCCGCTGCAGATTCTCGACGTGCGCGGCGACTGGATTTCGCGCCGCCCGAACCTGCGGCCGGGCGGCTGGGCGTTCCAGTACAACAATGCGCATTATCCCGACGTCGACGATACGGCCGTGGTCGTGATGGCGATGCAGCGCTCGGCGGCGCTCACGCAGTCCGACGCCTATCGCGAAGCGATCGCGCGCGCGCGCGAGTGGGTCGTCGGCATGCAGAGCAGCGACGGCGGCTGGGGCGCGTTCGAGCCCGAAAACACTCAGTACTACCTGAACAACATTCCGTTCTCCGATCACGGCGCGCTGCTCGATCCGCCGACCGCGGACGTGTCGGGCCGTTGCCTGTCGATGCTCGCGCAGCTCGGTGAACTGCCGCAGGGCAGCGAGCCTACGCGGCGCGCGTTCGACTACATGCTGAACGAGCAGGAATCGGACGGCAGCTGGTACGGCCGCTGGGGCATGAACTACATCTACGGTACGTGGACCGCGCTGTGCTCGCTGAACGCGGCCGGCATGCCGCATGACGATCCGCGCATGAAGCGCGCGGTGCAGTGGCTTCTGTCGATCCAGAACAAGGACGGCGGCTGGGGCGAGGGCGGCGAGAGCTACAAGCTCGACTATCGCGGCTACGAGCGCGCGCCGAGCACGGCCTCGCAGACCGCCTGGGCGCTGCTCGGCCTGATGGCGGTGGGCGAGGTCAATCACGAGGCGGTCGCGCGCGGCATCGATTACCTGCAGCGCGAGCAGCGCGAGCATGGGCTGTGGGAAGAAGAGCGATTTACCGCAACCGGTTTCCCGCGCGTGTTCTATCTGCGTTATCACGGTTATTGCAAGTTCTTCCCGCTGTGGGCGCTCGCGCGCTTCCGTCATCTGAAGCGCAACGGGTTGACGCGCGTCGCGGTCGGGATGTAACGGATGCCTTTTTCGACAGCGCGTTCCGCCGATGCGGACCGCCGCGGTTTGCCCGTGATCGTCGTGACGGGCATGGCGTTCGAGGCGCGCATTGCGCGCGGCGACGGCAGCGATGGCGTCGAGGTGGTCTACGCGGCGCGGGCCGATCTGCTCGAACGCGCGCTGAACGCGGCGCTCGAGCGCGGGGCGGCGGGCATCGTCAGCTTCGGGACAGCGGGCGGGCTTGCGCCGGACCTGGAGCCGGGCGCGCTGATCGTCGCCGATGCGGTGCATGGGCCGTCTGGGCGGATCGAAACCGACCGGCCATGGGCGGATCGGATCGCCGCTGCCGTGAGCGCGGCGGGGGCCGCGCGTGGCGTTGCCGCGCGGCTGCGGCGCGGCCCGACGGCAGCAGTCGCCGCACCGCTGATTACCGCTGCCGACAAACGCGCTCTGCACGACTCGACCGGCGCGCTCGCGGTGGATATGGAATCGCACATCGCGGGCAGGATCGCCGCCGCGCATGGGTTGCCGTTCGCCGTGTGCCGCACGATTGTCGATCCGGCCTGGCGCACGTTGCCGCCGGCCGCCACGGCTGGCTTGCGCGACGACGGCAGTACGGCGCTCTGGCCGATTCTGCGGGAATTGCTGCGGCAGCCGTCGCAACTCGGCGCGCTGCTCCAGTTGGCCGCCGACGCGCGCGCCGCGAAGCGCACGCTGGTCGAGACACGCGAGGCGCTAGGCGAGAGCGGCGCGCTGCGGATGGCGGCGGGCAACTGAGATCAGGCGGCGGCGCGTGGTGCCGTGAAGGTGGCTGACAAACGCTTTGGCCCAGACTGATTGGGATGCCCGGATGCCCAGCCGATGTAGCTCGCTCGACCGGGGCGCCCATTGCGGACGCCCCGTTTTGCTTCAAGGGCTTTCGCTCAAAGCAGCCTTATTGCGGAGCCGCCACAGCCGCCGGTTGTTTAGCGTCGGCGGGCGCGGCTTGCGGTGCTTCAGCGGCAGGCGATGCCGAAACCGGCGTTGCGCCGGGATCGCTGTAGTTGGGCAAATCGCTCGGCTCGCCCTTATCGGCTCCGGCTCCGGCTCCACCGCCGGATACCCCCGATGCTCCACCGGTCGCCGGGGCAGCCTCACCCGGATCGGTGTAATTCGGCAGATCACTCGGCGCACCCGTCGCACCCTTCGCGGCCCCAGCACCAGACGCCCCATTCGGCGCCTGCGCCGCCTCACCCGGATCCGCATAGTTCGGCAGTCCGGCCGGCGTCCCCGAACCGGACTCGCCGTGATCCTCGTAGTCGGGCAGGGGCGCGGCATTCTCGCTCGTGCCGCGCAGACGCGCGCGCCGCTGCTGCGTATAGGCGTCACGCACGAACGAGTACTTGTCGAGCGCGGCCTGCTGCAGCAGATCGGTCGCGCCGAGCAGATCGGAGCGCGTGCTCACGAACTGCAGCACATACAGCGGATTGCGCGTTGCCGGTTCCACGTAGTTGAGCGGATTGAATTTCACGTCGACGACGAGCCCCATGCTGTCGCGCACGGTGCTCGGCCCGAACAGCGGCAGCACCAGATACGGACCCGACGGAATGCCCCAATGCCCGAGCGTCAGACCGAAGTCCTGATGATGCTTCGGCAGCCCGGCCGGGGTCGCCCAGTCGAGCAGACCGCCGATACCGAACACCGAGTTGAAGGCGAAGCGCACGATGTCTTCGGTCGCGTCGGTCACATTCAATTGCAGCAGCGCGTTCGCGGCGTTGGTGAGGTCGCCGAGATTCGAGAAGAAGTTGCTGACGGCCGTGCGCAGCGGCTGCGGCGTGACCTTCTGATAGCCCTTCGCCACCGGCACCGCGACATAGCGGTCCACGCCGTCGTTGAAGTTGAAAATGACCCGGTTCACGGGCTCGAACGGATCGCCCGGCTTGCGGTCGGGCGCGGTTGCGCAACCTGAGATCAGACCGGCGGCGGCGAGCGCCAGCGCGGTGTTATACAGCTTCATGCTTAGATTCCCTTTTGCTTCGCGCGACGTTGGCGCGGCTTGCCCATCAGTACGGGCTGAAATACCACTGCACCGATCAGTGTGCAGAACAGCGAAAGCGCGAGCAGCCTCCCCATGCTGGACGTGCCTGGATGATGCGACAGCCAGAGGCTACCAAACGCGGTGGCCGTTGTCGCTGCGCTGAACAGAACTGCGTGCGTGAGGCTCGACTGCAACAGGCTCGTCTGGCCGTGGCGCCACGCCATCACGAAATAGATCTTGAAGGCCACGCCGACGCCGAGCATCAGCGGCAGCGCGATGATGTTCGCGAAGTTCAGCGGCATGCCGAACACGACGCACAGTTCCAGCGTGACGAGCGCGGAGACCAGCAGCGGCACCAGCGTGCGCAGTACGTCGCCGATGCGGCGCAGCGCGATCCAGAGCAGGATCGCGATCGACAGCAGCGCATAGATGGCGGCTTGCAGGAACGCCTTGATGATCGTGTCGGCCGAATGCAGGATCGAAATCGGCCCGCCGATCGTGCCCGGCTCCGTCTTTTTCACCGCGTGCGCGAAGCGCGCGAGCATCGTGTCGTCGTTCGGATCGACGCCGGCCGGCACCTTCGGCGCGATGTCGACGAGCGCGCGGCCACCCTTGCCGATCCATGACGCGACGATGTCCTTCGGCAAGTTCTCCTGCGTAATTTCGGTCGGTTGCAGCAGATTTTCCAGTTGCTTCAGCGCGATGCGCAGCGGCTCGGACAGCGCGGCTTCGGCACGGTCGCGCGTGGCGGCGTCGGCGGCGGCGAGCTTCTGCAACGTCGCCGACAGATGCTGCGCCTCGGCGGCGCCCGGCCCTGGATGATCCTCGGCCGCGAGCGCAAGCTGGTTAGAGGCGCGCCTGAGCGCGGCGACGCGGACCTCGTCGGTGGCCGGCGCCGCGGGCTGCTGCTGCAACGCGGGCAGCAACTGCTGCGCAGCGCTCGCGATCAGCATCATCTTCTGCTGCTGGTCGGCGGGCACGAACGTGCTCAGCGTCGTCACGCGGCCTACCTCGGGCAGCTGGCGCAGGCGCGCGGCGATGGCATCGGCGTCGGCGAGCGACGGCGCGAGCGCATGCACATTGTTGACCGCGGCTTCCGGCGAATCCTTCAGCGACAGCAGCGTCGCCATCGATTCCGTATGCGGGTCCTTCAGGTGCAGCGGATTGAAGTCGAAGCGCAGATGCGTGAGCAACGGCGTGGCGCCGATCACGACGATCAGCGTGCCGATCAGCACCGGCTTGCGATGGCGATCGAGGAAGTCGTCGACGGGTGCGAGCTGCTTGAAGCCGGGCGAGGCAGCTTCGCCCGGCGGATTGAAGACCTTCAGCAGTGCCGGCAGCAGCGTCATGTTCGTGAAGTACGCGACGAACATGCCGACGCCGGCGATCTGGCCGAGCTCGGACACGCCGCGATACGCGGTCGGCAGGAACGAGAAGAAGCTCAGCGCGACCGCGACGGCCGCGAGCGTGAGCGGCACGCCGATGCTGTGCGCGGTGTGCATGAGCGCGGCGGAGAGCCGGTCGTCGCGGTTGCGCTCCTCGCGATACTTGACGCCGAACTGCACGCCGAAATCGACGCCGAGCCCGACGAACAGCACCATGAACGCAACCGAAATCATGTTGAGCGCGCCGACCATCATCAGACCGAGCGCGGCCGTGATCGCGAGCCCGACGAACAGCGTGATGAACACGGCCGCGATCATGCGGCCCGAGCGCAACGCGAGCCACAGAATAATCAGTACGACGATGAACGTGCCGATGCCGTTGAGCACCGCGCCGTCCTGCACGGATGCGAACTCTTCGTCGGCGAGCGGTTGTTCGCCGGTCAGGCGGATCGTCGCGCCGAAGCGCGAGTCGAGATGCAGCGACGCGGCCGTCGCGCGAATCGCTTTCGAGGCGCTCGCGCCGGCTTCGAGGGCGTCGTAATTGACGACCGGCTGTACGACCACGAACGCGCGCGCGGGATCAGTGGCGACCGTTTTGTCGACGAGCGCGCGCCATGAGAAGGCGGCCGGCTGGCCGGCCAGCACACGATCGAGCGTGTTCGCGCTTTGCGAGAGCAGATGGCTCATGTCGGCGAGCTTCACCTGGCCGAGTTGCAGCGGCAGCAGCAGGCTCGTGGTTAGCGTGCCGGCGAGGCCGGTCAGGCTCGGATCGTGCGCCAGCGCGTTGACGAGCGGGCGCGACTGCACGAGTTGCGAGGTGGTGGACATCACCTCGTCGGTGGACGGAAACAGCAGGCCGTTGTGTTCGAAGAACGGCCCGCCGGCCGGCTGCGAGACCGCGGTGAACTCCTTCGAATCGGCCTTGAGCGCGGCGCTCAGCACGTTGGCGGCGGCGTCGGCGAATTCGGGCGCGCGCGCCTCGACGACCACGAGCACGGTGTCGCCGCGTTCGGGGAAGGCGGCGTCGAGCGCGTGCTCGAGTGCCGACCATTGCTTGTCGGTCTCGATGAGACGACTGATGTCCGTGTTGATCTTGAAGTTGTGCGCGACGTAGACGCCGCTCAGAACGGCGAGCACGATCGACAGCGCGATGATCCTCAGCGGATGACGCACCGAGTACGCGACGAGACGGACGATATATGACTTCAGCATGTAGGCGGACGTAGCCTTATCACGGAGATGGTTCTTGACGAAGGTGCATAAGTATACAGAGCCGCGGCAACGTAGCCCGAGTTCGGTCGCAAGCGCGGCACCCGGCCGGCTGGCCCGGTTGGGAACGCAATCCCGGCTATACTGGTCTATCCCTCATTAGCCTTGGGCTCGCGAGCCCGCCGGCGCTACTACTTTCAGGTCCTGACGCGCGTATGAAACGATATCTGACTGCTTTTCTGGCCGCGGCCGTGGTGTCCACGGCGGCATTTGCGCAAAGCGCGCCCGATGCGGTGGTAAAAAGTGCCGTCGAGGGCACGGTGACCGCAATGAAGGCCGATCCGCAGGCACGCGGCGGCGACATGGCGAAGATCACCCACGTCGTCGAAACGCACTTCCTGCCGGCCACCGACTTCCAGCGCACCACGCGTATCGCGGTCGGCAAGCCCTGGTCGACCGCCACGCCGGAACAGCAGAAGCAGCTGTACGAGCAGTTTACGCTGCTGCTCACGCGTACCTATGCCGCATCGCTGTCGCAACTGCGCGACCAGGACGTGAAGTTCAAGTTTATGCCGGTGAGCGTGCCGGGCGGCGCAACCGACATCGTCGTGCAATCGCATGTAATCAGCAACGGCGGCGACGATGCGATCGACTACCGGCTCACCCGGGGAGCGTCGGGCTGGAAGATCTACGACATCAACATGATGGGCGCATGGCTGATCCAGGTGTATCAGACACAGTTCGCCGACCAGATCGCCAAGGGCGGTATCGACGGGCTCATCAAGTTCCTGACCGAGCATAATGCGCGCGGCGCCTGAGCGGGTCGACCGTTTGCTCCGGCGGTAACGGTAAAGCAACGGTAAAACAAAAGCGCGGTGGCCTCGAACGGCCACCGCGCTTTTTTCATCTGCAGCGTACGGCGCGCGGACATTCACGCACCGTACGCGAGGCGGCGCGCAACCGCTCCGCCCGAACCACTCAGTGCGCCGCGGTTGCGGTCTGCACCTTCTTGCCCGTGCCGGCGCGCTTGATCTCGTCGAGCTTGATCTCGACGTGACGCGAGAACACGTACTCGGCGGGACGCTGCTTGTCGAGCGGGATGTCCTTCGCGAACGCGCCCGTCGTCTTCGGACCGCGCAGGCTGACCTTCAACGCCTTCAGCGGATGCGCAACCGTGTCCATCACGGCCGTTGCTTCGAAGCCGCAGTGGACCATGCAGTCGGCGCACTTCTCGTAGTTGCCGGTGCCGTACTTGTCCCAGTCGGTCGTTTCCATCAGCTCCTTGAAGGTCTTCACATAGCCTTCGCCGACCAGATAGCACGGCTTCTGCCAGCCGAACACGGTACGCGCCGGGTTGCCCCACGGCGTGCATTCGTAGCTCTGGTTGCCAGCGAGGAAGTCGAGGAACATCGCCGACTGGCTGAACGACCAGTTCTTGCCGTTGTTGCCGCGCTTGAAGATTTCGCGGAACAGCTGCTTGGTCTTGTCGCGGTTCAGGAAGTGCTGCTGGTCCGGCGCGCGCTCATACGCATAGCCCGGCGACACCGTGATGCCGTCGACGCCCATCGGCCCGAGCGTGTCGAAGAACTTCGCCACGCGCTCCGGCACCGCGTCGTTGAACAGCGTGCAGTTGATGTTGACGCGGAAGCCCCGGCGCTTCGCTTCGCGGATCGCGGCCACGGCCTTCTCGTAGACGCCTTCCTGCGACACCGAGTGATCGTGCGCTTCCTTGTCGCCGTCGAGGTGAACCGACCAGACGAAGTACGGATTCGGCTGGTAGTCGTCCATCTTCTTTTCCATCAGGAGCGCGTTCGTGCACAGGTAGACGAACTTCTTGCGCGCCATGATGCCCTTGACGATCTCCGGCATTTCCTTGTGCAGCAGCGGCTCGCCGCCCGCGATCGAGACGACCGGCGCGCCGCATTCGTCGACGGCCTGCAGGCATTCTTCGAGCGACAGGCGCTGGTTCAGGATCGGGTCTGGATAGTCGATCTTGCCGCAGCCATTGCAGGCGAGATTGCAGCGGAACAGCGGCTCCAGCATCAGGGCGAGCGGATAGCGTTTGTTGCCGGAGAGATGCTGGCGCATGATGTATGCGCCGACGCGGACTTTCTGTAGCAGCGGAATAGACAAGATGTCCTCCTTAAACTTCGCGTGCAGCGAGTGGTTGCATCAGCTTCGATGGCAACTTGAATTCGACTTTCTCTTCACGGCCCGCCATCGTCGCGACATCGACGGGCCCCAATGCGCGCAGCGCATCGATTACGTTCTTCACCATCTCTTCCGGCGCCGATGCGCCGGCCGTCACGCCGACCGTCTGCGCGCCGGCAAACCATTCGGACTTCACTTCCGAGCCGTCGGCGACGAGGTAGCTCGCCACGCCGCTTTCGCTGCCGATCTCGCGCAGCCGGTTCGAGTTGGAACTGTTGGTTGCGCCCACCACGAGCAGCACGTCGATTTCCTTGCTCAGCTCGCGCACCGCCGCCTGGCGGTTTTGCGTCGCGTAGCAGATGTCGCGCGTGTCCGGACCGACGATGTCGGTGAAGCGGCGCAGCAGCGCGTCGATGATGCCGCGCGTGTCGTCCACCGACAGCGTGGTCTGGGTGACGTAAGCGAGCGGCGTATCCACCGGCAGATCGAGCTTCGCGACTTCGGCTTCGCTTTGCACGAGCAGCACCTTGCCCGGAATCTGGCCGATCGTGCCTTCCACTTCCGGATGACCGGCGTGGCCGATCAGGATCAGCGTGCGGCCGGCGGCCACATACTGGCGGCCTTGCACGTGAACTTTCGTGACAAGCGGGCAGGTCGCGTCGAGCACGTCGAGGCCGCGTGCTTCGGCATCGCGTTCCACCGTTTGCGCGACGCCATGCGCGCTGAATATTGCCACGGCGCCCTGCGGCACTTCATCGAGTTCCTCGACGAAACGCGCGCCTTTCTGGCGCAGATTGTCGACCACGTGCCGATTGTGGACAATCTCGTGGCGGACATACACGGGCGCGCCGTGTTGTTGTAACGCGCGATCGACGATTTCGATTGCGCGGACAACGCCCGCACAAAAGCCGCGGGGCTGAGCAAGGATGACTCGCATATATTGGCGAACTCCGACTGACGCGGGTTTCGAAGAAGTCAGTGAAACTGACTTTATCGCCGCGCTCATCTTGATTAATTGACGTCTTGAGCCCCGGCGACGGGCCGGTACAGCAAAACCAAACGCGCATTCTAACGCTATCGGGGCCGCTTTGCTTTCTGGCGCAGCCTCTGTGTTGGACGCCTGCCGCCGCAGGGGCGCTTTGCACGGTGCCACGCCAAGGCTGCCACGCGGATGTCACGGCGGTGTGCCGGGCCGGGACGCTGGCTGCACCGGTTTGGCGGAACCCTTAAACTACCGGTCCTTGCGGCGCGCATGACATGCCGTGTATTACAGAATGGTTTCGAGGCTCGCTGGATGGACGTCGATCAGCACGAAAATTTTCCGATCGCGAGCGTATTGCTGCCGAAGACGCTGCGCGCGCCTGTCGGCATTATCTACCAGGTTGTGCGCACCGCGGCCGATATCGCCGGCGAAGGCGACTGGAGCGCTGCCGAGCGCCATGCGCGCCTCGCCGATTTCCGCGCCGGACTCGACGCGGTCGCGCAGCGGCGCGCGGCGCCCGTGCATGCGCTGCTGTTCGGCAAGCTCGCGGGCGTGATCGCGCAATATACACTGCCGCTCGGGCCGTTTTACGACCTGCTCGACGGCTGCGCGCAGGACATCGATACAAAGCGTTACGCGGATCGCGCCGCGCTCGTCGACTATTGCCGCCGCTCGGCGCATCCGGTCGGGCATCTGATGCTGCACCTGATCGGCGCGGCGACGCCGCGCAATCTCGCCGACGCCGACGCGATCTGCACCGCGTCGCAGCTCATCAGCTTCTGGCTCGACGTCGCCGCCGACTGGAAACGGCAGCGCGTGTACCTGCCGCAAGCGGATTTGCGGCGCTTCGGCGTGAGCGAGGCGCAGATTGCCGGCGGTGTCGTCGATGATGCATGGCGCGCACTGATGGCGTACGAGGTGGACTTCGTGCGCGATACGCTCGTGCGCGGCGCGCCGCTCGCGCTGCGCATGCCGGGGCGGCTCGGCATCGAGTTGAGCGCCGCCGTGCATGCGGGTTTGCGCTTTCTCGAACGCATCGAGCGCGCGGGCTACGATGTGTTTCGCGAGCAGCCGGTGCTCACTCCGTTCGACTGGTGCGTGGTCGCGGCGCGCACCGTGGCGATGCAACTGTCCAGACGCGTCGGCGTGACGGCGCGTTCAATCGAGGGTAATGCTTAATGGCGGGCTCAATGGCGGCGGTCCTGTTTGTTCTTTCGTGTGTTTCCCTGCTGATCTGGTGCGTGCTGCTGTTCGCGCGCGGCGGCTTCTGGCGCGCGCGTCCGGCCGCGCCGCTGACCGTCGCGCCGCGCGTCGCATGGCCGGCGGTCGCGGCCGTGGTGCCGGCGCGCAATGAGGTCGACGTGATCGCCGAGGCGGTGACGTCGCTGCTCAAGCAGGACTATCGCGGCGCGTTTCACGTGATCGTCGTCGACGATCACAGCACCGACGGCACCGCCGACGCCGCGCGGGCCGCCGCGCTCGCCCTGCAATGCCCGGAGCGCCTCACGGTACTGGGCGCGAAGCCGCTGCCGCCGGGCTGGTCCGGCAAGGTGTGGGCGCAATCGCAGGGCATCGAGGCGGTGCGCGCGCTCGGCCTGCCGGCTGACTACCTGCTGCTGACCGACGCCGACATCGGCCATCCCGCCGATGCGCTCGTGCAGCTCGTTGCGCGTGCCGACGCGGAAAAGCGCGACCTCGTCTCGCTGATGGTGCGGCTGCGCTGCGATTCGTTCTGGGAAAAAGCGCTGATTCCGGCTTTCGTGTTTTTCTTCGCGAAGCTCTATCCGTTCGCGTGGGTCAACAATCCGCGCAACCGTACCGCGGCGGCCGCCGGCGGCTGCATGCTGGTGCGCCGCGCGGCGCTCGAGGAAGCGGGCGGCATCGAGTCGATCCGCGCCGAATTGATCGACGATTGCAGCCTCGCCGCGCGCATCAAGCATCGCGGCACGGGGCGTCATCCGATCCGGCTCGACGTGGCCGCGAAGAGCGTGTCGCTGCGTCCGTACGATAGCTGGCGCGAGATCTGGAACATGATCGCGCGCACGGCCTTCACGCAATTGCGCTATTCGCCGCTGCTGCTCGCGGGCACGCTCGCCGGCATGGCGATCATCTATCTGCTGCCGCCGGTCGCCGCGCTCGTGCTCGGGCCGCTCGGCTGGCCCGCATGGCTCGCGTGGGCAGCGATGTGCTGCGCGTATGCGCCGATGCTCGCCTACTATCGCCGCTCGCCGTTGTGGGCGCCGTTTCTGCCGCTGGTGGCGCTGTTCTATGTCGGCGCGACGTTCGCGTCGGCGGTGCGCTACTGGCGCGGCAAGGGCGGGCAGTGGAAGGCGCGCGTGCAGGCGCCCGTGCAGGAGCGTTGAAGGCCGGCGATTGACGGTGCCTGACGGTGGTTTGCTTCGGGCGATGCGCGCAGGCATAAAAAAAGCGGCTTCATCAAGCCGCTTTTTTTGCGCTCGGCGTTTCGCTTGCCTCACGCGCTTTTCGTCAGGTACTGCGCGTCATGCGTTCGTGAGCATCATGTACATCTGGATCACCACGTCCGGCGAGAACGTGAACGGCACCCAGCCGTGGCCGGTATGGCGCATCACGAGCAGGCGGTCGCCGTTCGACTGCTTCTGCACCGCCATGACCGGATTTTTCGTCGACACGAACTGCCAGCCCGGCGGAATGCCCTGCGGCTGTTCGGGTGTCATCGAGGCGCGCGCATTCGACAGTTCCTCGATCAGCCGGCCGATCTGGTCCGGACGCAGTGCGACCGTCTGATTGCCGATCGTCATCGTGATTTCGTCGCGCGCGGGGCGGTTGATTGCGAGCGTCGGCTGGAATTGCGGGGCGGCCGCATCCGCCGGAGTGCCCGCGGGCGGGGCGGCGGGTTCAGCGGCTGCGTTGGCGGGCGCGCCGGCCACAGCGTCCGGCGCCGTCTCGGTCGCCTCTGCATTTGCTGCCGCTTGCGATGCCGCGGTCTGCGCGGGTGTCTCGGGAGTGTTGTCGGCCTGCCTGGCCACGACAGCCTGAATGAGCTGATCGACGCCCACTTCCAGCACGCCGAGCTGTTCGTGAAGATTCATGCGAGGTTTCTCTGATAAGACCCGCGATTTTACCTGCTGCGCGCGGGCTTGGACCCGTCGCGGGTGCGGGACTTGTAACAAAATGCTTACGCCCCCGCGCAAGCGGGACTCAGCCCTTCATCAGCCCTTCAGATACCCCGCCTGCCGGAACCATTCGAGCGCATCGGCAAGACCCTCGCGATACGGCCGCGCGCGATAGCCGAGCTCGCGCTCCGCCTTCGCCGAGCTGAAATACATCTTGTTCTTCGACATTTTCAGCCCGTCGACGGTCACGAACGGTTCGCGCTTCGTGAATTTGGCGACCGCTTCCGCGCCCATCGCGAGCGGATACAGCGGCCAGCGCGGCAGGCTCAGCGTCGGCGCCTTGCGGCCGGTCAGCGCGGCGATGTCGGCGAGCATCTGCTGCAGCGGCAGGTTCTCGCCGCCGAGAATGTAGCGCTCGCCGATCTTGCCGCGTTCGAGCGCGAGGAAGTGGCCGGCCGCGACGTCGTCGACGTGCACGAGGTTCAGGCCCGTATCGACGAACGCCGGAATCTTGCCGAGCGCCGCTTCCAGGATGATGCGGCCGGTCGGCGTCGGCTTCACGTCGCGCGGGCCGATCGGCGTGGACGGATTGACGATCACGGCGGGCAGGCCGTCCTCGGCGATCATGCGCTCGACCGCGCGCTCGGCGAGCACCTTGCTGCGCTTGTACACGCCGATTGCCTGCGCGGCCGTGAGCGGCGAGGTTTCGTCGGCGGACTGGCCCGAACTCGTCACCTTCAGCGTTGCGACGCTGCTCGTGTAGACGATGCGCTCGACGCCTTCCTTGAGCGCCGCGCGCATCGTCGCTTCGGTGCCTTCGAGATTCGCGCGCTCGATCTCGCCAGGGTCGGGCGCCCACAGCCGGTAATCGGCGGCCACGTGCAGCAGATAGCGCACGCCGCGCAGCGCGTTGCGCATCGACGTTTCGTCGCGCATGTCGCCGACCACGATTTCCGCATCGAGCGATTCGACGTTTTTGCGCGGACTCGTCGCGCGCACCAGCACGCGCACGCGAAAGCCCTTGCTTTGCGCGATACGCGCCACCGACGAGCCGACGAAGCCGGACGCACCGGTCACAAGCACGAGATCGCGATTCTGTTCGGTCATTCTGTTTCCGTTTCCTGCATGAAGGTCGACGGATTGTACGTGGCGCGTGAGCGGGATGGGCGTTCTCGGGCACGCGCGCCGTGAGGCGACTAGAATGCCGGCTTGAAGACTGCGATGCATTAAAAGGAGAGAGCGGCATGGCCCCGGATCTGGATGAGCGGATCGAAACGTATTACGTGCGGGTGCGCGGCACCGTGCAGGGCGTCGGTTTTCGCCACGCGACGGTGCGCCAGGCGCACGCGTTTGGCATCAAGGGATGGGTCGCGAATCTCGACGACGGCTCCGTCGAAGCGATGTTGCAGGGACCGGCCAATCAGATCGACCGCATGCTGTCGTGGCTGCGTCACGGACCGCCGGCGGCGCGCGTGAGCGAAGTGAGCGGCGAGGAACGCACGACGGACAAACGCTACGAGCGCTTCGAGCAGCATTGAGCGCCACGTAAAAAAACGGCGCGCCATCCAGCGGCCGGCGCGCCGTTTTCGTCATCCTGCCTTTATGTATGCGTGAGTGAGGCAGGGCGTGCCACCAGCAGACTCTCCGCGAATCCCCACTCCTGCTCGACCCACTGATGACTGCACACGAAGCCGGCGCCGTCGGCGATCGCGGGCAGTTCTTCCGCGCGATATTTGTGGCTGCTCTCGGTCCAGATCGTTTCGCCAGCCTTCAGCGACACCGTCAATTGCGCGGCGCGCACGTGCGCGGTGAGATCGCGCTTCGCACGCAGATGCATCTCGATGCTGCGCGCGTCCGGGTTGAAGCGCGCGACGTGCTCGAACGCATCGAGCGGGAAGTTGCCGTCGAGCTCGCGATTGATGCGCGCGAGCAGATTCAGATTGAACGAGGCCGTTACGCCGACCGCATCGTCGTAGGCGGCGATCAGCTTCGGCGTCGGCTTGATGAGGTCGGTGCCGAGCAGCAAGGCGTCGCCGGGCGCGAGCATATTGCGGATATCGCGCAGAAAACGCGTGGCCGCGAGTCTGCCGAAATTACCGATCGTGCTGCCGAGAAACAGCACGAGTAAGCGCTCGCCGTCCTTGCGCTGCTTGCTCACTTCGGCAAGACCGGCCAGATAGTCGCGCTCGTAGCCGACGATCGAAATCCGCTCGATGTCGCCGAGTTCGCGCCGGCATAACTGCAACGCGCTGCGCGAAATTTCAATTGGGCAGTAAGAAGTAGGGCGTTTTTTACACAGCGCTTCGAGGATGCGCCGCGTTTTACGGCCGCTGCCGCTGCCGAGTTCGGCGACGGTCACGTCGTGCGGCAAATGCTCGACGATCTCGGCCGCGTGCTTCGTGAGCAGCCGTTCCTCGGCGCGTGTCACGCCGTATTCGGGCAATACGGTAATCACTTCAAAAAGCGCGGAGCCCACTTCGTCGTACAGATACTTCGACGGCAGTTCTTTTTGCGGCGCGTGGGTGAGTCCGGCGCGCACGTCGGCGGCGAAGGCGGCGCGCAGGTCGGAGGGCGAGTGGCTGAGCGATAGGGCTGGCTGGGTCATGCTGGCTCCAGTAGTCACATTCGTTGAGCGGGATGGCTGGCCGGGGTGGCATGCGCGCTGAAACGCGGTTGACGCATGCCGCGGGCGAGAAGCGCGGGCGCGGTCCGCGCGGCGGTCTGCGGACGGTGCCCGCGACAGCATGCGGGGCTGCATGGGCCGGCCCGGCTCGTGAGTGCTGCTCGTGCGGTCGCGGACGACGTGCAAAGCTTCGTAGCAAGATTCGCGCTCGAGCCGGGATTGAACCGGAATCGTACGCGAGTTGAGCGGCGCTTGCCGCGCAACCGGGTGCGTCCGTGGCGGCGCATGAAGTTATGTTCTAGTGCATCGACACGCGATGCGCACGGACAAATTGCAGCTCGTTGGCGAAAAAGCGCCGACCCCGCTGGCCGATAACCCGTCTAGAATGCCGGCTTGTACCGTCGATCCAGAACAAAAACGCAGCGTCTGCCGCATGAAACGCGGGGCTGCCTGCTTGCGAGACTTCAGTTCCAATGACAACAACGAATGCCGCGCGTCCCCACACCGCGCCGCCAGCCCACACGCCCTCAGCCGTAGCGCTGGCGCGCGACGTCCGCCGGACCGCGCGATGAACCCCAACCACCAGGACGTCAGGCGCGGGATTGCGCTCTCGGTCGGCGCGTCCGCGTTGTTCGCCTTACTGTCTGCTTACGCGACGCTGCTTGCGCCGCTCACCGGGCTCGACATTTTCGCGTGGCGCATCATATGGACCGCGCCGGGCGCGTTGCTGCTCGTCGCGGTGCGCAAGCGTCTGCCGATTCTGCGCCAGCTTCTTTGCCGCATGATGACCGAGCCGAAGCTCGG
Organism: Paraburkholderia sp. Cy-641; assembly: GCF_011752945.1. Classification (NCBI taxonomy): domain Bacteria; kingdom Pseudomonadati; phylum Pseudomonadota; class Betaproteobacteria; order Burkholderiales; family Burkholderiaceae; genus Paraburkholderia; species Paraburkholderia sp. Cy-641. The sequence continues at coordinate 143,707 of NZ_VWWM01000007.1, read as the reverse complement.
CGCCGTGATGATCGTGAGCGCGGCCTTGCTCGGCGTGCAGCAGTGGCTATTTCTATGGGCGCCGCTGCATGGACGGATGCTCGAAGTCTCGCTCGGCTATTTTCTGCTGCCGCTCGTGATGGTGCTGGTCGGCCGTTTTTATTATCACGAACGGCTCGATGCATTGCAGTGGCTCGCCGTCGCGTGCGCGGCCGTGGGCGTCGGCCACGAACTATGGGCGACAGGCGCGTTTTCATGGCCGACGCTGATCGTCGCGCTCGGTTATCCGCCGTACTTCGTGCTGCGTCGCAGGATCAACCAGGATTCGCTCGCGATGTTTACCGTCGAGGTGGCGTTGCTGGTGCCGGTCGCTATCGCGTTCGTCATCAGCGGCGGCTCGCTGCAGGCGGTTGCCGGCCGCGCGGCGATGTGGGGGCTACTGCTGCCGGGCCTCGGCGCGCTGAGCACGCTGGCGCTTGCCTCGTATCTGAAGGCGAGCCGTCTTTTGCCGCTTGCGCTGTTCGGCATTCTTGGCTACGTCGAGCCCGTGCTGCTCGTGTTCGTGTCGATTACGCTGCTGCGCGAAACGCTCACTTCGACGCAACTGGCGACGTATGTGCCGATCTGGTTTTCGGTCGCGTTGGCCGCGCTGCATAGCGTGAGACTGATCCGCTTCGCGCCGGACTGATCGGCGAGTCGCGCCCTATACGGCCGGTGCGATGAGCGCTCAGCGATGCGCTTCGGCGCGCCCGGCCGCGCCGCGCGTCGGACCGGCCTGCGCGTCGATCGCCGCGCGCAACTCGGGACGCCAGCCGAAGCCGAACAGCGCTTCGGCGAGCACGAAGAGCGGTCCGATCAGCAGGCCGATTACGTCGTCGACGAAGGCAGGTTTGCGGTGTTCGTACGCGACGTGGCCGACGAACTGGAACACCCAGCCGATCACGAACAGACCGATGCCGGCGGCGAGCCACACCAGTGTCGATTGCGCGGCGAGCCACGCGCCGAACGCGACGCACAGCGCCGACACGCAGGCCATCGTCACGCCGAGCGGCACGTCGAGCGCGAGGTAGTAGACAGTGGCCGCGACGAACAACAGCCAGGCCGGCGACAACGTGACCGGGAACATGCCGGCGCTGAAAGCGGGGCGGCTCAGCAGCACGGCGAGCGCGAGCACGATCAGCGGAATGCCGACGAAGTGCGTGGCGATATTGCGCCGGTCGCGATGATAGGCCGCGTATTGCGTGAGCTGCTGCGTCAGCGTTCTCATGAGTGCCGCTCCTGTGTCAAAGTCAGCATAATCGCGGGCAGCGGAATTTGAAACCATCGGGTAGCCGACAATCGGCGACAATCGCGCACGGATGCTGTCCCATGACTGAGCGTTTTTCATCGAACGAGCTTGCCGAGCTGCTTGAGCGTAGCGCATGGTTTCGCGCGGCGCCTGCCGATATGCGGCGGCAGTTGATCGAGGCGGGGCGTATCGAATGTCTCGCCGCCGGTCAACGGCTCTTTACGCGCGGCGATGCCGACGACGGGCTCTACTGCGTGCTCGACGGCCTCGTGAGAATCGGCGCGGCGAGTTCGACGGGCAAGGAAGCGTTGCTCGCGGTGATCGAGCCGGTGAACTGGTTCGGCGAGATCGCGCTGTTCGACGCTCGGCCGCGCACGCACGACGCCTACGCCGAGCGCGACTCCGAACTGTTGCATGTGCCGCGCGCGGCGCTTGCCGCGTTGCTCGAACGCACGCCGGCTTACTGGCATGTGTTCGGACTGCTGCTCACGCATAAGCTGCGTCTCGCGTTCGAGGCGATCGAAGAGGCGGCGCTGCTGCCTGCCGCGCCGCGCGTGGCGCGCCGTCTGTTGCTGATGGCAGGCGGTTACGGCGAAGCCCACGCGTTGCGCCGCGTGCTCCGGGTCCCGCAGGAAGACCTCGCAATGATGCTCGCGTTGTCGCGTCAGACGATCAATCAGGTGCTCAAGCACTTCGAGACGCAAGGCGCGTTGAAGCTCGGCTATGCGGAGATCGAGATCGTCGATGCGGACAAGCTGCGCGCATTGGCGAACGAAGCGGGTGCGGCTTCGTAGCCGGCGCGGCTCACATGAAAAAAGGCGAGTCATGCGACTCGCCCTCCCTGAACGGCACAGCCCGGCTTCGATCAGCTTCTATTGCAACGACATTGGCGTGGCCGGTAAGCGCCGGAACCGATCACGTGTTATTGCGTTTTCGTCGTGCCGGTTTGTGCGCCGTCGGCTTTGGCCGCGGCATTGCTGGTCTCTTTCGCGCTCTCCGTTTTAGTCTTGGCGGCGCTCGTTTCCACGGCGTTCTTCTTGCTCGACTTGTGGGCCTTCTTCGTATGGGTGGCGGTCTTTTTCACATGCGACTTCGAGGTGGCCTGCGCGGGCGCTTTCGTCGCGGTTGCGCTTTCGCCGGTGGCGCCGGTTTGCACGGCGGTGCTCGCCTTCAGATTCGCCTGAGCGGCGGGCTGCGTTTGCGTGGCTTGCGCGGGTTGTGCCGATGGCGTCGTCGACGGTGCGGCCGTTTGAGCAAAGGCGGTCGACACGAGCAGGGCGGAAGCGAGAGCGGCGAAAAGCGTCTTCATGATGTGACTCCTTGGTTGAACCGGTGGATTCTTGTGTCGCGGCTGAATCATTTCAGCGCTGCCGGTTTAACGTAGGGCCGAATACCGTAGTTGACGCTGCCGTGGTGACAAAACGTAACGGGTGCATCGTCGCTGATACAAGTCGGAATGCCGGTTTTAGCGGGTGGTGCCAGGAAGAGCGAGAAGAGAGAAGCGCAACGGAAAAGAGCGCAAAAGAAAAGGCGGAAGAAAAGTTCTCCCGCCTTTTGACGATGCTTTGCATTCAGCGCGGTATATGCATCAGCGACACGCTTACCGATTTCGGAGCAAATTCGTAGTTAACCCCGTGCCATACGAAAGTGCGGAATCCAATCACGAGGCACGCCAGGAATACGATCAGTGCGATTACAAAAAGAATTCTGGTTGCGCGTCCCATGTCAATTCCTTCTTTAATTCCGTCCCGTTCGCAGCGTATTCTAAAGCGTGGTGAACACCGCCGGCATCATTGAAACGGATTTTGCACCACACCCGGTTTCGCATCCGGCTCGTCCTTCACTTTCGCCGGCAAGCTTGCCTCCGCCTGCAGATTCGCGACGATCGCATCGACCGCTTCCTTCAGCGCGAGCGCCGCCTTCAGCCCGCGCTGATCGCGCGTCAATTCCAGCGTGCCGTTCAGCACGACGCGCGTGGTGCCGTTGCTCAGCGTGAGCGCGTCGCCCTGAATGTTGAGCACGTCGTCATCGTTCGAATAGGGTTTAAACACCTTTCAGTCCTCCTGGCCGCTGGTCCTTAAGGTTCTCCGGAATGCCCGGAAAACGGATGCCCGATACCGCTTCGAGTTCGTGAATCGTCCGGATGTCGTAACGGTTGGTCGAGACATTATCGACCACGACCGCGAACGCCATCCGTCGCGACGGCACATAGACGACCTTGTATAACTGTGTCGGTACGAAGACGCGCGTGGGTCCGATCGTCCGCAACTGCTGACCGGAGAAGATCGGACCGGTGACGACGTAGGTGTCGCCGTAGGACAGCGCGATCTTGCGTACCGAGGTTTCGATGCGCGACCACAATCGTTGGTTGTTCTGACGGTCTTGCGGCACGACGTTGGCAAGCGAGAACGATTGCGCCATCGCCTGCTCGTTCCAGCGATTGCCGGCCGGGCTCATATGGCCGCGATCGAAACCGCTGCGCTTATAGTCGGCGAGCGTCGCGCCTTCGCCGTCGGGCAAACGCGCGTCTTCGAAGAACTTGTTCGTGCGGACCATCTCTTTGGCCGCTTCGATATGATCGCGCGTCAGATGCTCGGCGGACCACAGCGGACCGTGCGTGATACCCGAATGCAGCACCGCGAAATCGCTATAGCAGAGCAGGCGCGTTTTCGGCGCCATCTTCTGATTGGCGAGAACGGGCCATTGCGCATTCGGCGTGAACTGGGTGCAGGAAGGCGCCGCGCTCGCGTGAGCGGCGACGGCGAATAACAGACTGGCAAGCCACTTCTTCATGTGTCGGGGGATCGGATCGATGGACGGGGGGCGCAAGTATAGCGTCGCGGCTCGCATCGAGCGACCTCGAAAGACCCATCGAACTCAGGGAAATGGAGCAGGCGGAAGCGGAAGAACATCGGGCTGCGAATGAACGGTACTTTGGCTTCGGTACCGGATTCGCTGCTGCATCGCGGCGCGCAGAACGCAGCGCAAAAACATGGGGCAGAACGCAGCAGAAAAGCGCAGCGGAAAAACGCAGTGCAAAAAAAAATGGGCCGCTTTGCAGCGACCCGAATGCGTGGACTTCCGACTCTACGTACACAAGCTTAAGACCATCTTAAGTGCTGCAACGCCACGTGCAGCCGTGTGCGTTTGCGTACGCGCAGATTGATGCCTGCGAACAGGCGTTCGCGTGTGAGCCGGAAGTTTCGACCGGAAAGCGCGCGACAGATAAATCGCGCTAGAACTTAATTACCGAATACGCTGTGTTCCGCGCGGACCTTTTGACGGTCCACCGCCTGCAGGCGCCAGAATCCGCTGGTTGCTTGATGCGTGCGTAACGTGGTCCATGCGGCGGCGCCTTGTGCCGCGCTCACGCGTTCCTTGCGATCGACGTGCAGGCCGCGCAATGTACAGAGCGGCGCATCGGCACTCGGCGCGCAGAGCGTGGTTACGCCGTCTTCGTCGTCGTGTAGCTCGCCCCATGGGGGCAGGTCGATCCCTTGATGCGCTTCTCTCGACCACCGGTGTTCGTCGGTGTCGAGCCAGAGCACAGCATAGTCGTGGCTTACGGTGGGATCGGAACCGTTGATCAGGATGGTCAGTCGCATGTCAGTTCCGTGCAAAGTGCAGTTTGCGAAGTGCTTTATCAGTCTAGGTGGCGCCGCGCGTTATGCAAGGCAAAAGACATGACCTGAATCAAAGACGAAAGTAAAGTGCGCGCACGACGTGTGTGGCGTCGTGCGCGCACATCAACAGCGCAAGAAACGAGCAGAAATACACTCGATAAAACGTGCTCGATCGCGCCTCGAAAACGTTCCGACACTCGCTCAGGCGAGATCGAGCGAAGCCGTCAGATCGCCGAGCGGCGCGAGACCGTTGCTCGCAAACGCTTTGTCGCGCGCAACCACGCCGTCGAGCGGCGCGAGTCCGTGCACGCGGGTGATGAAGCGCAGGATCGAGTTCGTGTCGTACACGGTGTGATCGACGTAGCCTTTCTTCGCGAGCGGCGAGATCACCAGCGCGGGAACGCGCGAACCCGGACCCCAGCGGTCGCCGACCGGCGGCGCGACGTGGTCCCACCAGCCGCCGTTTTCGTCGACGGTGACGATCACGACCGTGTTCTGCCATTGCGGGCCGCGCTGGATGTGCTCGATCAGCGTCGCGATATGGCGGTCGCCCGATTCGACGTCCGCGTAACCCGCGTGCATGTTCAGGTCGCCTTGCGGCTTGTAGAACGTGACGGTGGGCAAGCGGCCCGCATCGATATCGGCGATCAGGCGATTGGTCGACGCATCGTTGCCGAGGCCGCCGTCGCGCAGATAGCGGCGCCGTGCCTCGGTGCCCGGCGCGTAATTGGCGAAGTAGTTGAACGGCTGATGGTGGTACTGGAAGTCGGGCACCGCACCCGTGTCGCGATGATCGAGCGCGTATTGCCACGCGCCGCTATACCACGCCCAGTCGACACCCCTGGCCGTCAGGCGATCGCCGATCGTCGCGTAGTGCTGCGGCGGCATCACGCGCGGGTCCGACGGGTCCGCGAAGGCCGTGTCGCCGCCTTCGGCCGGGCGCACGCTGCTCGGCTGATACGGCGGGGCCATCGTGTTGACGCCGTAGCCGTCGGGCGTGAACGCGCCGTCGTTGACGAATTTCGGCGGACCGTCGAGCGCCGAGGCGGGCGAGTTCGCCGCGAGTTTCAGGCGCGTGCCGGCCGGGTCGTCGCCGTCCAGGACCGACACCATTTTCTTCGCCGGGCTGTTGTGGATGTCGGGGTAGTACGGCGCCTGCGCCGAGATCAGGAAGATGTGGTTCAGCCACGAGCCGCCGAAAGCGGCCATGAAGAAGTTGTCGCACAGCGTGTATTGCTGCGCGAGATTCCACAGACGCAGCGTGTCGGCAGAGCTGCGGTAGTGCCCCATCACGAGGCCGCCCGAGTCGCCCCACGCGGCGAACTGGTTGTTGCGTCCCGCGTTGATCTGCATCTGGTTCTGATAGAAGCGATGGATCAGGTCGCGCGTGATGACGCCGTTCGGCAGCGGCTTGCCGTGCGCGTCGACAATCTGGAACGGCCGGTTGTGCAGAGGCTCGAGGTCCTTTTCGCCGATCATGTAGCGCTTGCCGCCCACTTCCTGCGCCTGCGGCACGAGCCCGCCCCAGATCGCCGGCAGGCGCGGCAGCGGCGTCTTGCCGTCGCGGTCGAGCTGCACGTAGCGTTCGGCGCCGACCGCATCGAGCGGATGCTGCACGCCCGGGTAATGGCCGTACAGGTTCGCGAAGCTGCGATTCTCGGCGTAGATCACCACGATGTTCTTCACCTGATCGTGCAGCGCGGCATCGAGCCGCAGATCGGCGGCGCTGCGCGGCGGCCCGTTGCCGGCAAGACCCTCGCCGGTCTTGCAGCCGGCCAGCGCGAGGCCGATGCCGACCGCCGCGAGACCGGTGAGGACGCGCCGGCGTTCGGGATCGTCGGGAGTGTCGGCGGCGTTGTCGATGCCGTTGGCGTTGTCGAGATGCGGCGGCTGGTGTGGATCGTGGTCGGTCATCGGTAAGTTCCGGTTGGACGTGACGCTTGCATCCGCGACGCACGAGGCGGCGCGCGCGACACCGGTTGCGAGTGCGCGGAGGCCGGCTGGCCTCGCGGTTTACCGCTTATGGCAGCCGACGCTTCACACGCCAGCTGCTGTGCGTCGCGTCGACGGCAAATAGTAGCCAGTGGCGCGCGGCCACGGGATGACGTTTTTGTGTCGCATAGCCGTCGACGGTCAATTCGAGTTCGTCATGCGCGCGCCGGTGGCAGGTGGCATGCGCGCCCGAGCCGTCCGCGAATTCGACGATCGCCTCGGCGCGGCTGGCCGCCTCAGTCGCGGCCGCGGGTTCGGGCAGATGCGCGATGCGCACCGCGCAGCCCGGATAAAGATGCGAGTCGGCAACCTGAATCTGCACGGCATCGGACATGGCATGCTCTCCCTACGCATGGGCGGCGCGAGAGCGCGGCAGTGCAGCATGCCGCGCAATGGACCGGCACAAAGAATAGCACCGCATCGGTGCGCCACGATGCGCCCGACGCGTGCGCGTCGCGCGCCGCGCACGCCGAACCGGCCGCATGGCCGGGCGCCGCATGCTTCGCGCTATGATGACGATCTATACACAGTGAATCGCAGAGAAATGGCAGCCAAGATGGCAAAAGAAGACCAGACAGGCGTGGGACGCAAATCGCTGAAGTCGCGCGCGGCGGCGGTTTCGACTGCACACAGCGAAGCGGCGCAGCCGCTCACGGAGAGCGTCGACGCAACCGGCGCCGACGACGACGAAAACACCGGCGGCTCGACCTATCTGGTGCCGGGCCTCGAACGCGGCCTGCGCATCTTGGCCGAATTCAGCGCGCGCGAGCCGGTGCTTGGCGCGCCCGAGTTGTCGAAGCGGATCGGCATTCCGCGCACCACCACGTTTCGCCTGCTGCAGACGCTCGAAGCGCTTGGCTTTCTCGAGCGCGCCAACGGCGACCGCTATTTCCGCCTGAGCGTCGCGGTGCTGCGGCTCGGCTTCGAGTACCTCAGTTCGCTCGAACTGACCGACATCGGCACGCCGATCCTCGAACGCCTGCGCGACACGACTGGCCTCAGCACGCATCTGCTGATCCGCGATCAGCGCGACGTCGTGTTCGTGGCGAAGGCGCAGACGCACGAGCCGATGTTCAGTTCGGTGAAGGTACACGTCGGCACGCGCCTGCCCGCGCATGCGACCGTGCATGGCCAGGTGCTGATGGGCGATCTGAGTTTCGAGGAATTGCGCCAGCTTTATCCGGAACCGCAGCTTCAGCGCTTCACCGAGCGCACGCCCGCGACGGTCGAAGAACTGTACGGGCGGGTGCGCGAGAGCGCGGCGCTCGGCTATGCGGTGAGCGAGGCGTCGTTCGAGCGGGGCATTTCCGTGGTGAGCGCGCCGGTGCGCGATCAGAGCGGCAAGATTGCCGCCGCGCTGACGATCACGATTCCGCGCTCCGACATCGGTGAAGTCGCCGAGCGCGAACCGCTCGTCATTGCCGTGTGCCAGGCGGCGCTCGATCTGTCCGAGCGTCTCAGCTACCGTCCGCGCCCGGACGATCCGACCGCGATGCAGGCGCGGCGCCGGCGCGTCGCGGCTCATTGACCGCACGCCGACCGTACGCGCTTATTTCAGCGCTTGCTTCAGATCCTCCGGCGAGTCCCGCTGCCCTGCGCAGCCGGACTCGCCGTTTCACATCGTCGGGCAGGTAATCAGAACGAGTGGTGGATGCCGCTCAGGACGATCGCCTGATTGCGGCCGCTCGACACGCCCGCGGTGAAGAACGCCGCATCGGTATTCGAACCCGCGCGCTGATACAGCGCGTTGACGTAGACCTGCGTCGACTTCGACAGCGCATAGATGTCGCCGATCATGAATTGCGTCCAGCGATGGCCGGCGAGCGTCGTGGTCGCGGCGCCGCCGGCGATCGTGTTGTACGGCGTGATCATCCAGTTCGCGCCGCCGTCGTAGCTCTGGTAGGTGTCCGAATGGCCGGCGCTTTCGAGCTTCACGCGCGTGTACAGGCCGTGCACGAGTACCTTGCCGAACTGGTACGACAGACCCGCGCCCATGTTCTGCAGCTTGTCGGCCATATAGGTCGCGGCCGGCTGACCCTGGAAGCTCGTGATGCCGGTCGTGACGATCGACGGCGTGCGGTTGTTTTCGTCCGAGTAGCTCGCGCCTGCCTTGAAGCCGCCGTTCGCATACGTTGCCGCGAAGCCGTATTCGCGGCCGGTCGCGAAGTTGGTCTGGTTGCCGAGGCCCATCATCGCGCCGACCGTGAAGCCGCCGAACGTCGCCGAGCGGAATTTCACCGAGTTGTCGTAAGGCACGATGGCGGTGTTGGCGAGCGCGTCGATGTTGCCCGGGTGGAACGCATACCAGCTCGCGCCCAGATAGGCGGTGCTGAACGTGCCGAGCACGTCGAAGCTGAACGGCGTCTGATGGCCGAAGGTCAGCGTGCCGATCGAGTCCGACGAGAGGCCCACGAAAGCCTGGCGATTGAACAGCGTGCCCGCTTTCGCCATCGCGCCGGTGTTCGTATAGAAGCCGTTTTCGAGCTGGAACACCGCCTTCAGGCCGTTACCGAGGTCTTCGACACCCTTCAGGCCCCAACGATCGGGCTGCGTGTTGCCCTGTTCCATCATCCACTTCGAGCTGCCGCCCACGTTGCTGATGTAGGCGACGCCGGCGTCGAGGCTGCCGTATAGCGTCACACTGCTCTGCGCCCATGCGCAAGGGGTCATGCAAGCTGCCGTCAAGCCGGCCGCAATGATTTGCTTCACCGTTGGTTCTCCTGGTCCCTGATCCCGCGGCGCGGACTCTCGCCGGATGCGCCGTCGCTGACCTGTACTTGGGGTTGTCGATGCCGTTCTGATTTCTTTGCCAGAACCTCGTGGGTCTTACGTTCCATATATGGACATACGTATCGCCTATGGAAAGTATAGTGAAGCCTCGAACGAGTAAATTAAATTTTGAGATCGGTATAAACCCGCACGCGGGGCGGCGCGTCCCTCTGCGGATTGCGCTCCGGCCATATCCATCAAAGGCCCGCGTGGTATGCGGTTGCGCGCGGCATGCGGCGCCTCGATGTATCGCCGATGCGACAGTCAGTGTTTTCCCCTAAGGAGCGATTTTTTTATTTTCTCCGCGCGGGACGACTCCTATAATTGACCATATACGAACTGATGTTCCTTATATGGAACGCAGAGGCTCAGGAGAAGGCGAGAAATGACTGAACAATGGCGCTGCGCCGGACATGCCGGCGAACTGTCCGAAGACTCCCCGCTCGAGTTCAAGCTCGACGACACGGAAATCGGCATCTACAAGGTGGGCGACGAAATCTACGCGATGGAAAACGTCTGCCCGCACGCGTACGCGTTGCTGACGCAAGGCTTTGTCGACGGCGACACCGTCGAATGTCCGCTGCACGAAGCCGTGTTCCATATCCCGACCGGCAAGTGTCTGAAAGAGCCGGGCGGCCGTGACCTGAAGATGTACGCCGTACGTCTCGCAGGTGAAGAAATCCAGATCAAGGTGGAATGACATGCGAGAGGTAGCCGTGAATTTCAATCCCTTCCTGAAGCCGTGGCTGGCGCCGCAACCGAACAACGTCGCGGGTAAAGGCCTGATCGAAAAGCCGGGCGAGAGCAGCAACATGATCTGGCAGAACCGCAAGGCCGAGCCGACCCAGTACGAAAACGACTTCGGCGATGCGCTCGAACGTGTTTTCGAAGCCGGTGCGACGGAATTGCAGGAAGTCGCCGATGGCCTGAACCGCGACGGTTTCCGCACCGCCGAAGGCACTCAGTGGAACGCCGAGCGCCTCGCCGCCGAATTCCGCCTGCTCGCCGACTAGGCGCGCTCTCCCGAACACGTTTCATCGCATCCGTACTGGAGTCTCTTCATGACGTCCCCCACTACAACCGAAGGCACGGCTGATCCGATCAAGTCGTACCTCGACCAAGGTCTCCGCAATTACTGGTATCCGGTCGCCCCGAGCTGGCAGGTCGGCAACGCGCCGATCGGCGTGACCCGTCTCGGCGACCAGATCGTGCTGTGGCGCGATCAGGAAGGCAAAGTCCACGCGCTCGAAGACCGCTGCCCGCACCGTGGCGCGCGTCTGTCGCTCGGCTGGAATCTCGGCGGCAGCGTCGCATGCTGGTATCACGGCATCCAGGTGGACGGTAGCGGCACGGTCGTCAACGTGCCGGCGGTCGCGAGCTGCCCGCTCGAAGGCCAGAAGTGCGTGAAGTCGTATCCGGTCGAAGAACACGCCGGCGCGATCTTCCTGTGGTTCGGCGACGAAGCGCACAAGGAACCCGTGCCGCTCGTGCTGCCGGAAGAACTGGTCGGCGAGGAATACGCCAGCTTCCTGTGCATGTCGAACTGGAAGTGCAATTACCAGTACGCGATCGACAACGTGATGGACCCGATGCACGGCGCCTATCTGCACGCGACCTCGCACTCGATGGCCGAAGGCGACAAGCAGGCCGACATGCGCGTGCGCAAGACCGAAACCGGTCTGATGTTCGAAAAGATCGGCCAGCGCGACGTCAACTTCGACTGGGTCGAACTCGGCGAAACCGGCGCCCTGTGGATGCGCCTCGCGATTCCCTACAAGAAGAAGTTCGGCCCGGGCGGCAGCTTCGGCATCATCGGCTTCGCGGTGCCGGTCGAGGGCGACAATTGCCAGGTCTACTTCTGGCGTACCCGCAAGGTGCAGGGCTGGCAGCGCGACGCATGGCGCTTCCTGTATCGCAACCGCCTCGAAGGTCTGCACTGGGACGTGCTCGAACAGGACCGCTACGTTCTCGAAAGCCTCGCGCCGAACGCGCGCGATCACGAGTTCCTGTATCAGCACGACGTCGGCATGACGCGCGTGCGCCGCATGCTGCGCCAACGCGCGCAACAGCACGTCACCGACCTCGACGCCTATCGCGCGGCAGCGGCCGCTGCCGCGCCGGCCACCACCGAAGCCGGTCACAGCCATGCATAACGAAGCACTCGCAGCGCTCAAGGGCCGGCGCGTTCTCGTCACGGGCGGCGCGCGCGGTCTCGGCGCGGCGTTCGTCCGCGCGCTCGTGGAAGCCGGTGCCCAGGTCGTGTTCGGCGACGTGCTGCACGACGCGGGCCGTGCGCTCGCGGCATCGCTGAAGGAACAGGGCCACGCGGCGACCTACCTGCCGCTCGACCTTGCCGATCCGGCCAGCGTCAAGCAGTTCGCCGAGCAGGGCGCGGCGCAGTTCGGCGGCCTCGACGCGCTGATCAACAACGCGGCAATCACCAATTCCGGCGGCAAGTTCGCGGACGAGCTGACGGTCGATACGTGGGACGCCGTGATGAACGTCAACGTGCGCGGCACCTGGCTCATGAGCACCGCCGCGCTGCCGTATCTGCGCGACTCGGGCCGTGGCGCCGTCGTCAACATCGCCTCGGACACGGCGATGTGGGGCGCGCCGAAGCTGCTCGCGTACGTCGCGAGCAAGGGCGCCGTGATCTCGATGACGCGCTCGCTTGCGCGCGAATTCGGCGCGCACGGCGTGACCGTCAACGCGATCGCGCCGGGCCTGACCGAAGTCGAGGCGACCGCCTACGTGCCGGCGGAGCGCCATCAGTATTACCTGCAAGGCCGCGCGCTCACGCGCGCACAAGTGCCCGACGACGTAACCGGGCCGGTGTTGTTCCTGTTGTCCGATGCCGCCCGCTTTGTGACCGGCCAATTGCTGCCGGTCAACGGCGGCTTCGTGATGAATTGATCTTGTCGAATCGAAAGGAGAAACAGATGGCGGACGTTGACAACGAACGCAAGTCCTGGGACCAACCCGCGGACGCGAACTTCCAGCAGTGGCTGGACGGCCGCGTCGCGCGCTTCGAAACGCGTCGCTACGACTGGGACGCGCTGAAATTCCAGGCCGACTACGACCCGAAGTATCGCCGTGCGCAGATGCGCTACGTCGGCACGGGCGGCACGGGTGTCGCGAAGGACATGAACACCGTGCCGGCAGGCGGCTTCACGTTCTCGACGATGGTGATCCCGGCCGGCAACATCGGTCCGAGCCATATTCATATGGATGTCGAAGAAATTTTCTTCGTGCTGCGCGGCAAGATGAAGGTGGTCTGCGAGCGTGACGGCGAAACGTGGGAAGCCGTGCTCGGCGAGCGCGACCTGATCTCGGTGCCGCCCGGCGTGTACCGCTCGGAGATCAACGTGGGCGAGGAAGACGCGCTGATGTGCGTGATGCTCGGTTCGCCGAAGCCGATCACGCCGACGTATCCGCCGGATTCGCCACTCGCGAAGATCAAGCGCGATCTGGCTGCAAACAAGGCGTAACCGCAGCACCACTGAAGCGCAATTGAAGTACCGCGCCATCGTCGAGCCGTTCACGTCGTTTCACTTCACCCGCGAAGGCAATCATGTCCGTAGTCCCGTCCGCCAATGCCGATCAGCATGCCGCGCTCGAAGCGCGTCTCGCGCGCTATCCGGCGCAGCACAGCAGCCTGGCCGCGCAACGCGTCGTGAGCTATCGCGAAGCCGGCCAGGCCGGCAACGATGCGCTGCCGCTCGTGCTGCTGCATGGCATCGGTTCGGGCGCGGCATCGTGGGTGCAGCAGTTCGACGCGCTCGGCGCGACACGCCGCGTGCTGGCCTGGGATGCGCCGGGGTATGGCGCATCCACGCCGGTCGCGGCGGCTTCGCCGCTCGCTCAGGACTACGCGGCCGTATTGAAGGAATGGCTCGACACGCTCGGCATCGAACGCTGCGTGCTGGTCGGGCATTCGCTCGGCGCGATTATCGCCGGCGCATTCGCGCTTGCGCATCCGCAGCGTCTTGCCGGTCTGCTGCTGCTGTCGCCCGCGGGCGGCTACGGCGCGGCGTCCGCTGAAGTGCGCGACGCGAAACGCGCTCAGCGTCTCGCGATGCTCAACGAACTCGGCCCGCAAGGGCTCGCCGAAAAACGCAGCGCCAACATGCTGTCCGCTCACGCGAACGACGCGGCGCGCGCATGGGTGCGCTGGAACATGGCGCGCGTGATCCCGCACGGTTACGCGCAGGCCACGCATCTGCTCGCCAACGCCGATCTCGCCGGCGACCTCGCGCGCTACGAAGGCCGCGTCGACGTCGCGGTCGGCGCCGAAGACACGATTACCGCGCCCGAAGCCTGCGAAAAGATCGCGCTCGCCGCGCGCACCCGCCTGCAGATCGTGCCGCGCGCGGGACATGCGGGCTATATCGAAGAACCCGCCGCGTACACCGCGATCATCGATACGTTCAGCCGCGCAAGCGGCATCTAACCGAGCCAACGCGGAGCCATGCAATGACGCCCGATACGCCTGATGCGCCCGACGCCGAGCGCAACGAAACCAGCAGCGATTCCGGCTACCGGGTGCCCGGTCTCGAACGAGGCCTGAACATCCTGATGGAGTTCTCGCCGCGCGAGCCGGTGCTCGGCGCGCCGGAACTGTCGCGCCGCCTGAACATTCCGCGCACGACGGTGTTCCGTCTGCTGCAGACGCTCGAATCGCTCGGTTTTCTCGAACGCGCCGACAAGGACCGCAACTATCGCCTCGGCATCGCGGTGCTGCGGCTCGGCTTCGAATACCTGAGCTCGCTGGAGCTGACCGACCTCGGCCTGCCGATCATCGAGCGGCTGCGCGACGACACCGGCCTCACGAGCCATATCGTGATTCGCGACGGACGCGACGTGGTGTTCGTCGCCAAGGCGCAAAGCCATGCGCCGATTTTCAGCTCGGTGAAGGTCAACGTCGGCACGCGCCTGCCCGCCTATGCGACGACGCACGGCCAGGTGCTGATGGGCGACCTGACGCTCGACGACCTGAAGAAGCTCTATCCCGAGCCGGAACTGGAGCGCTTCACCGCGCAGACGCCGGCGACGGTCAACGAACTCTACGAACGGATTCGCGACGACGCGCGGCGCGGCTTCGCGATCAGCGAGTCGTCGTTCGAGCGCGGCATTTCGGTGGTCAGCGCGCCGGTGCGCAACGACACGAACCGCATCGTCGCGGTCATCACGACGACGATCCCGCGCCGCGAGATCGACGTGTCGCTGCTCGACGGCGGGCTCGTCGACAAGGTGCGCCGCGCGGCCGAAGAACTGTCGCAGCGGCTCAATTACCGGCCGAAGCTCGGACCGAACGCAGGCAACAAATACATGAAGGCACTGGGGCTCTGATGATCCAAATCGATTTGACCGGACAGGTGGCGGTGGTGACGGGCGGTTCGTCCGGCATCGGTCTCGCGACCGCCGAACTGTTTCTGCAAGCGGGTGCGTCGGTCGCGATCTGCGGCCGCGACAGCGAGCGTCTCGCGAAAGCGCAAGCCGCGCTCGTCGCGAAGTTTCCCGGCGCGCAACTGCTCGCGCAGCGCTGCAACGTGCTCGATGCCGACGAAGTGAGCGCATTCGCGCAGGCCGTGCAGCAGCGCTTCGGCCGCACCGACATGCTCGTGAACAACGCGGGCCAGGGGCGCGTCTCGACCTTCGCCGACACGAGCGACGACGCATGGCGCGAAGAGCTCGACCTGAAGTATTTCGGCGTGATCCGCCCGACGCGCGCGTTTCTGCCGATGCTCGACGACACCGCCGGCGCCGGCCGCAACGCGGCCATCGTCAACGTGAATTCGCTGCTCGCGCTGCAGCCCGAGCCGCACATGGTGGCGACCTCGTCGGCGCGCGCGGGTCTGCTGAGTCTCACGAAGTCGCTCGCGGTCGAACTCGCGCCGCAGCGCATCCGCGTCAACTCGATCCTGATCGGCATCGTCGAGTCGGGGCAGTGGCGCCGCCGCTACGAGACCCAGGCGCAGCCGGGTCAAAGCTGGGAAGACTGGACCGGCGAGCTGGCGCGCAAGAAAAACATTCCACTGGGCCGTTTCGGTCGTCCCGAAGAGGCCGCTCAAGCGCTTTTTTATCTGGCTACCACGCTGTCGTCGTACACGACGGGCAGTCACATCGATGTTTCTGGAGGCGTTGCACGACATGTCTAATAAAACCACCGTTGGCGAACTGATCGCCGCCTTTCTCGAGCAATGCGGCGTCCAAACCGCATTCGGCGTGATCTCGATCCACAACATGCCGATCCTCGACGCAATCAACACGCGCGGCAAGATCCGCTATGTCGGCGCGCGCGGCGAAGCCGGCGCGGTGAACATGGCCGACGGCCTTGCGCGCGTCTCGGGCGGCCTCGGCGTCGCGTTCACGAGCACGGGCACCGCGGCGGGCAACGCAGCGGGCGCGATGGTCGAAGCGCTGACGGCGGGCACCGCACTGCTGCACGTGACCGGCCAGATCGAAACCGAATACCTCGACCAGGACCTCGCGTATATCCACGAAGCGCCGGACCAGCTCTCGATGCTGCAATCGATCTCGAAGGCCGCGTTCCGCGTGCGTTCGGTCGAAACCGCGCTGCCGACGATCCGCGAAGCCGTGCGCGTCGCGCAAACGGCGCCGAGCGGCCCGGTCAGCGTCGAGATTCCGATCGACATCCAGGCGGCCGAAATCGAGTGGCCGAACGATCTCGCCGCGCCGCACGTGACGACGCTCACGCATTGCAAGGACCGCGTCGCGCAACTCGCGGAGCAACTGACGAAGGCGAAGCGCCCGCTGCTGTGGCTCGGCGGCGGCACGCGCCACGCGCGCGCGGCGGTCGAGCGTCTGGTCGCACTCGGCTTCGGCGTCGTGACGAGCGTGCAGGGCCGTGGCGTGCTGCCGGAAGATCATCCGGCCACGCTCGGCGCGTTCAACGTGCACTCGGCGGTCGAGAGCTTCTACAAGACCTGTGACGCGCTCGTCGTGGTCGGCTCGCGTCTGCGCGGCAATGAAACGCTGAAGTACAAGCTCGCGCTGCCGCAGCCGCTGTATCGCATCGACGCCGACGCGCTGGCCGACAACCGCGGTTATCGCAACGAGATGTTCATTCACGGCGACGCCTCCGCGGTGCTCGAGGAACTCGCGACGCTGCTCGAAGGCAGGCTGAAGGTCGATCCGCAGTTCGCGCAGGACCTCGCTGCCGCGCGCGAAAGCGCGGTTGCCGACGTCGCCAAGGGTCTGGGTCCGTACAAGCGTCTCGTCGACGCGCTGCAGGACGCCGTGGGCCGCGACTACAACTGGGTGCGCGACGTCACGATCTCGAACAGCACGTGGGGCAACCGCCTCTTGAAGATCTTCTCGCCGCGCGCGGGCGTGCATGCGCTCGGCGGCGGCATCGGCCAGGGCATGCAGATGGGCATCGGCGCGGCGCTCGCGGGCAATGCGGCGAAGACCGTCGCGCTGTGCGGCGACGGCGGCTTGATGGTCAACGTCGGCGAACTCGCGACGGCCGTGCAGGAAAACGCCAACGTGATGATCGTGCTGATGAACGACCAGTGCTACGGCGTGATCCGCAACATCCAGGACGCGCAATACGGCGGCCGCCGCTGCTACGTGCAACTGCATCAGCCGGATTTCGCACAGTTCTGCGCGAGCTTGAAGCTGCCGCACTACCGCATCAAGTCGCTCGACGACGCCGCCGCGATCATCCGCGAAGGCATGGCGCAGACCGGCCCGGTGCTGGTCGAGGTGGACATGCTGTCGGTCGGCACCTTCGCGACCCAGTTCGCGGGCCCGCCGGTCAAGGAAAAGGAGCCGCAACATGCATGAGGTCGGCTACGCGGGGCATCACGCGCCCCTTGATGTCGCGATGATCGGCTTCGGCGCGATTGGCCAGGCGGTGTACCGCTCGGTCGCCGGCGATCCGGCCGTGCGCGTCTCGCATGTGATCGTTCCCGAGAAGCAGCTGACGTCGGTGCGCGACATGGTGGGCGCGGGCGTCGACGTGGTGTCGTCGGTGGCGGCGCTCAGCACGAAGCCGCAGTTCGCGCTCGAATGCGCGGGCCACAGCGCGCTCGTCGATCACATCGTGCCGCTGCTGAAGTCGGGCACCGATTGCGCGGTTGCGTCGATCGGTGCGCTCTCCGACGTCGCGCTGCTCGACGCGCTCGCCGCCGCGGCCGATGCGGGCGACGCGACGGTCACGCTGCTGTCGGGCGCGATCGGCGGTATCGATGCGATCGCCTCGGCGCGTTTCGGCGGTCTCGACGAAGTGCTGTACACGGGCCGCAAGCCGCCGATCGGCTGGCTCGGCACGCCGGCCGAAGAGGTCTGCGACCTGCGCACGCTCGCCGAAGAGAAGGTGATCTTCGAAGGCACCGCGCGCGATGCGGCGCGGCTCTATCCGAAGAACGCCAACGTTGCCGCGACGATCGCGCTCGCCGGGCTCGGCCTCGACAACACGACGGTCAAGCTGATCGCCGATCCGAACGTGACGCGCAACGTGCATCGCATCCTCGCGCGCGGCGCGTTCGGCGAGATGTCGCTCGAAATGAGCGGCAAGCCGCTGCCGGACAACCCGAAGACGTCCGCGTTGACCGCTTACAGCGCGATCCGCGCGCTGCGCAATCGCGCCGCGCGTTGCGTGATCTAAGACCCACCAGGCCCCCGGCCTGCAAGCAACCGGAATGACCGACATGACTCACTTCGATACCAGCCTCGTGCCCAACGGCGATATTTTTATCGGCGGCGAATGGCGGCAAGGGCGCGGCAACCCGTATAAAAGCCTGTATCCGGCGGATCAGTCGGTCAACATGGAAATCTCGACGGCCAGCGCCGACGACGCGCGCGAGGCGGTCGAAGCCGCCGACGCCGCGTGGCGCAAGCCGGACTGGTCGGGTCTGAAGCCGCATCAGCGCGCGCTGATCCTGTACCGCATCGCCGACCTCATCATGGCGCGCCACGAAGCGCTCGCGAATCTGCAGCGCCGCGACAACGGCAAGCCGATCGGCGAGACGCGCGTGCTGGTCGCGAGCGCGGCGAATACGTTCCGCTATTTCGCGGCCTGCCTCGAAACGCTCGACGAAGAAGTCACGCCGTCGCGCGGCGACTATCTGACGATGAGCCTCTACGAGCCGATCGGCGTGGTTGCGGCGATCACGCCGTGGAATTCGCCGATCGCCTCCGACGCGCAGAAGCTCGCGCCGGCGCTCGCGGCCGGCAACGCGGTGGTGCTGAAGCCCGCCGAAGTCACGCCGCTCGTCTCGCTCGCGCTCGCGCGCATCTGCGAGGAAGCGGGCGTGCCGAAGGGTGTAGTCAGCGTGCTGCCGGGCAAGGGCTCGGTGATCGGCGACGTGCTCGTGCGCCATCCGCTCGTGAGGAAAGTGTCGTTTACGGGCGGCACCGAAGTGGGCCGCGGCATCGCGCGCATCGCGGCGGACAAGCTGATGCCTGTGTCGCTCGAACTCGGCGGCAAGTCGCCGACCATCGTGTTCGACGACGCCGATCTCGATCACGCGGTCAACGGCGTGCTGTACGGCATCTTCAGCTCGTCGGGCGAGGCGTGCATCGCGGGCTCGCGTCTGTTCGTGCAGCGCTCGATCTACGACACATTCATGCAGCGTCTCGTCGAAGGCGCGCGCAAGCTGCGCGTCGGCGATCCGTCGCGCGACAACACGCAGATGGGTCCGCTGATTACGCAGGCGCATCGCGAATCGGTCGAGCGTTATATCGCGCTCGGCCTCGAAGAAGGCGGCCGTCTGCTGTGCGGCGGCGAGCGTCCGGTCGGCGACGGCCGCGAAGCGGGCACCTATCTGCAACCGACGATTCTCGACGGCCTCACTAACGAGGCGCGCATCTGCCAGGAGGAAATCTTCGGGCCGGTGCTCGTCGCGATGCCGTTCGACGACGAAGCCGCGCTGCTCAAGGCAGCGAACAACAGTGTGTTCGGCCTCGCCGCCGGCATCTGGACGCGCGACTACAAGCGCGCCTACCGCACCGCGCGCGCGCTTGAAGCCGGCACGATCTGGATCAACACCTACAAGCTGTTCTCGATCTCGACGCCGTTCAGCGGCTGGAAGGAGAGCGGTATGGGACGCGAAAAGGGCCGTCTCGGCATTCGCGAATACATGCAACAGAAGAGCCTCTACTGGGGCTTGAACGAAGCGCCGTTGGCGTGGGCGAACTAAGGCAGCAAGGAAGAGGCACGTTATGACGATTCTCGGCATTGAACAGATTACCTACGGCGTGACGGATCTCGCCACCTGCCGCCGGTTTTTCTCGGACTGGGGTCTCAAGGAGACCGCGTTCGACGACCAACACGCGCGTTTCGAAACGATGAACGGCTGCACGGTGCTCGTCGTCGACGCGAACGACGCGGCGCTGCCGCCCGCGTTCGAGGACGGCCCGACGCTGCGCGAAGTGACGTGGGGCGTTGCGACGAAGGCGGAACTCGATGCACTGCGCGGCCGCTTCGCCGGTCAGCCCGGCCACTACGAAACCGACGACGCGCTCGGCTGCATCGACCCGAACGGCATGGCGATTCGCGTCGAAGTGACGCGCAAGCGCGCGGTCGACGTGCAGGGTTCGCCGTCGAACGTGTGGGGCAAGACGCTGCGCGTCGATCAGCCGTCGCCGGTCTACGAACGCGCGGAGCCGGTCGAAGTCGGCCACGTCGTGTTCTTCACGAACCAGCTCGCCGAACAGGAAAAGTTCTATCACGAACTGCTCGGCTTCGAGACCTCGGACCGCTATCCGGGCCGCGGCGCGTTCATGCGCTGCGCGCCGCACGGCGGCCACCACGACCTCTTCCTGCTGGCCTTGCCGAACGGCAAACGCGGCCTGAACCATGTCGCGTTCACCGTGCGCGACATCCACGAAGTGTTCGGCGGCGGTATGCACATCAACCGTTGCGGCTGGGAAACGCAGCTCGGGCCGGGGCGTCATCCGGTGTCGTCGGCGTACTTCTGGTACTTCAAGAATCCGGCCGGCGGCCTGATCGAGTACTACGCCGACGAAGATCAGCTCACGCCCGAATGGCAGCCGCGCGAATTCGAACCGGGTCCGACCGTGTTCGCCGAATGGGCGATCGAAGGCGGCATCGACGGCAATACGCGCCGGCAGAAAGACGCGAAGGCGCCGGAAGGCAAGTTCATGACGGAGCGCAAAAATGACTGACGCCGCCACCGCAAAGGCCCGGGCCGCGCATGCGGGGCTCGAAGCGCCGCGCACGGTCGTCGTGATCGGCGGCGGCCAGGCGGCCGGCTGGGTCGTGAAGACGTTGCGCAAGGAAGGCTTCGACGGCCGCCTCGTGATGATCGCCGACGAAGTGCATCTACCCTACGAGCGCCCGCCGCTCTCGAAGGCCGTGCTGGCCGGCGAAGCCGAT
This sequence comes from Paraburkholderia sp. Cy-641, assembly GCF_011752945.1. NCBI lineage: Bacteria > Pseudomonadati > Pseudomonadota > Betaproteobacteria > Burkholderiales > Burkholderiaceae > Paraburkholderia > Paraburkholderia sp. Cy-641. Next base: position 122,691 of record NZ_VWWM01000007.1, on the reverse strand, counting down.
ATCGAAACCGTGCGCCTCGTGAAGCCCGACGACTTCGACGCGCTGAACGTCGAAGCATGGCAGCCCGATTGCGCGACCTCGATCGATCGCGAACAGCGCATTGTGCGCACGCAGTCGGGCCGCGAAGTGCAATACGACCGCCTCGTGATCGCGACCGGCGGCGCGGCGCGCCGTTTGCCCGACGCGCTCGTGAAGACCTCGCATCTCGCCTATCTGCGTACGCTCGACGAAGCGGTCGCGCTCGGCGAACGGCTGCGCGCGAGCCAGCGCGTGCTCGTGGTCGGCGGCGGCTGGATCGGTCTCGAAGTCGCGGCGACCGCGCGCAAGCTCGGCGTCGAAGCCTGTGTGGTGGAAGGCGCGCCGCGTCTGTGCGCGCGCTCGCTGCCGCCGCTGGTGTCGGACTTCCTGCTCGACCTGCATCGCGCGAACGGCGTGGACGTGCGCCTGAACGCCTCGCTCGTCGCGCTCGAAGATCACCCGGACGACGCAAAGCGGATTCGCGCGACGTTCGCGGACGGCTCGACGCTCGACGCCGATTTTGCGGTGGCCGGCATCGGTCTCACGCCGCACACGGCGATTGCCGAAGCGGCGGGCGTGAAGGTCGAGAACGGCATCGTCGTCGATCATTTCGGCGCGACCGACGACCCGCGCATCTTCGCCTGCGGCGACGTGGCGAATCATCCGAGCGCATGGCTCAAGCGCCGCGTGCGGCTGGAGTCGTGGGCCAACGCGCAGAACCAGGCGATTGCCGTGGCCAAGGCCTTGCTCGGCAACTTCGAAGCGTATGCGGACATTCCGTGGTTCTGGTCCGATCAGTACGACGTGAACCTGCAGATTCTCGGCGACATTCCGGCCGATGCGCCACTCGCGGTGCGCGGCGATCTGTCGACGCGGCGCGCGACGCTGTTCTATCTGGAAGACAACACGATTCGCGGCGTGATCGCGATCAACACTCCGCGCGAACTGAAGCTCTCGCGCAAGTGGATGAATCAAGGCCGGATCATCGACCTTGCCACCCTGACTGACGCCTCTACGGCGCTTGCCTAACCATTTTTACGGACGGCACCTTGGCATGAGAACCATCGATAACTCAACAGGAGACCGCAGCAGCGCCGGTGTTTCAGGCGCCGTGACGCAGGGCTCGATCATCGCGAGGCTCGAACGCCTGCCGGGGAACGCGCTGCAAGTACGTGCCCGTATCCTGATCGGTCTCGCGACGTTCTTCGACGGCTTCGACGTGATCGCAATCGCGACGACGCTGCCGCTGCTGATTGCGAAGTGGCACCTGACGCCGTGGGACGTCGGCTTTTTGCTTGGCTCCGGCTCCATAGGACAACTGATCGGCGCGTTCCTGTTTCCGTGGTATGCGGAGCGCGGTGGACGCGTGAAGGCAATTGCGCTGAGCTCGGGCATCATCGGTATCACGAGTATTGCGTGCGGTTTTGCGCCGACGTTCGCCGTATTCGTCGTGCTGCGCATTATCCAGGGGCTGGGACTCGGCGGCGAATTGCCGGTGGCCGCGACCTATATCAACGAGATCAGCCGCGCGCATGGCCGCGGGCGTTTCGTGCTGCTGTACGAAATCGTCTTCCCGATCGGGCTGCTCGCATCGAGCGCGATGGGGGCGTGGATCGTGCCGCGTTTCGGCTGGCCGGCGATGTACTTCATCGGCGGCATGCCGCTGATCCTGTTCTTCGCGCTGCGCAAGCTCGTGCCGGAATCGCCGCGCTGGCTCGCCGTGCGCGACCGGATGGCCGAAGCCGATTCCGCCGTGCTCGCATTCGAACGGGCCGCCAAGGTGCCGCTGCCGCCGGTGGCAAGCTCGGCCGAATTCGACGAGATGGTCAATCGCCATCCGAAGCGCAGCGTCTCGGACCTGTTCGGCCCGGCCTACCTGAAGCGCACGATTGCCGTGGCGATGCTGTGGGTGACCTGCGGCTTTATCCAGTACGGTCTGTCCACCTGGCTGCCGACGATCTACCGCACGATCTATCACGCGCCGTTGCAGCTTGCGCTGAACCTGGCCGTGGCGGCTTCGGTGCTCGGCGTGGTCGGCTCGCTCGTCTGCGCGCTGCTGGTCGATGCGGTGGGACGCAAGCCGATCATCAACATCTCGTTCATCCTGTGCGCGGTGTCGCTGGCGATGGCGGGCGTGTTGCACGACTCGTCGGTGTACGTGGTCGCAACCTTCTGTGCATTCGCGCTTGGCTTCCTCGCGAGTGGCTTCATCACCGCTTACGTGTACACGCCGGAGCTGTACCCGACGAGCATCCGCGCGATGGGTTGCGGCGTGGGCGGCGCCTGGCTCAAGATCGCGGCGATCTTCGCGCCGGCCATCGTGTCGAAGACGATGATCGGCGGCAATCTCGAAGTGGCGTTCTATATCCTCGCTGCCGTGCCGTTCGTCGCGGCGATCGCGGTGCACTTCCTCGGCATCGAAACCAAGGGCAAGGTGCTGGAGCAACTCGAAGCCTGATATCGCATTGCTGACGCGGTTTCGAGAAAACGAAAAGGCGCACCACGTGGTGCGCCTTTCGTCTTTCCGGCTGCTTTTTTTGCGTTCGCTGCGGAATTGCGACGCGTGGTGCGTCACAGCGCTTTGCGATACACGACGAAGCCCGACCTGTCCGCGACCTTGTCGTAAAGCTTCATCGCGGTCTGATTCGTCTCGTGCGTTTGCCAGTAGACGCGTTCCGCGCCATCGGCCTGGGCGCGCGCATACACGGCTTCGATCAGCGCGCGGCCGACGCCCTTGCCGCGCTCGGTGTCGAGCGTGTAGAGGTCCTGCAGATAGCAGATCGGTCCGGCCAGCGTCGTGTGACGGTGATAGAGAAAGTGCACGAGGCCGACCAGTTGCCCGTCGCGCTCGGCGACGAACGCGTGCATCGGCTCGTAGCCGTCGAAGAAGCGCTGCCAGGTGATGCGCGTGATGTCGCGCGGCAGCGCGGTCTCGCCCGAGCGGCCGTAGAACGCGTTGTACGCATCCCATAGCGGCAGCCATGCGTCGAAATCTTCGCGAATGACGGCGCGAATCAGGATCTGGGCGGACATAGGTGCGGTTCCTTATCGAATGAGGCGGGCAACAGCATGCCTGCCGGGAACGATCGAACCGTCAGCATAGAAAATTCGTGGCGCCATTGTTAGCTCCACGAGGCGCGCAAAATCTGGAACCACGGGTCGAATGGTTCCGCGCGGCGTGTGTTTTTTTAGGGTGGGTGCGCGCGTGACCGCGCGCCGGTGGTGTCACTGCGGGTGCAACCAGGCGGTCAAGGTGCCTTCAGTGACCGCGATCCGGGTTGTGACGAAGCTGGGCGCGTACCTTCTTCGCGGCGAATAGCGGCACGTAATCGAATACGCGGGCGTCCTGCCGGTAATTGGCGAGCGTATCCGCATACAGGCGGGATACCGTTTCGGCTGGCGTGTCGGTTTCTTCGGCGATGCTTCTCACCAGTTCGTCTACATTGGGCTGAGGCTGCGACATGGATCTCTCCGGATGGGGCGGCGGGCTGGGTGGACGGAACGTAAACACAACGTGAACGGCAGGAGTCCATTACAGGACGCGACCCGCCACTATGCCAATTGAATTGGCCTATCGCACGACCCGTTCCACAGAGATTTTTATCTTGCGTCGCAGCAAACGGTTGCCCGATGGGAGCGCGCGGAAAATCAATGGGTGTGGCGGTGGTGGATATCCGGGAAATGCCTATGAGCATGCGTGATCGGCGCATGGTGATGCGGATGGGTATGCGGTTCCTCGCCGTCCCATGCGAAATCGTGCTCGTGCTGATGATGCGCGTCGTGCCGATGGCGATGCGTGTGGTCGAGCGCCTCGTGCGTGTGCGCATGCTCGTGGCGTTCCCGCACATGCAGCCACACGCCGAGCGTCATTAGCGCGGCCGCTACCCAGAATTGCGAAGTCGGCAGTTCGGGCCAGAGCAGCCACGACAGCGTGACGCCGAATAGCGGCGCAACGGAGAAGTACGCGCCGGTTCGCGCGGAGCCGAGATTGCGCAGCGCGACGACGAACAGCACGAGGCTCGCGCCATATCCCGCGAAGCCGGTCAGCATCGCGAGCGCGACGCTCCACGCGGTCGTGCCGTGCGGCCAGCTCGCGCCAACGGCGAACGCCAGCGCCACGTTCACCGGGCCCGCAACGAGCCCCTTCACGCAGGCGATGAAGGTCGCGTCGTGCGTCGACACCTTGCGGGTGAGATTGTTGTCGACGGCCCAGCACGCGCATGCGCCGGCGAGCAGCAGCGCGCCCGGCGGCAGGTCCGCCGCGCCGGGCTGCCAGGCCAGCACGACGCCGCCCGCGACGATGGCGAGCATGCCGACGAACACCGGCAGGTCGACGTTTTCGCGGAATACGATCCATGCGATCAATGCGGTGAACACGCCTTCGAGATTCAGCAGCAGGGAGCCGGTGGCGGCCGGCGTGGTGTTCAAGCCGAGCATCAGCAGCGCAGGCCCGGCGACGCCGCCCGCGGCGATTGCGCCGGCCAGCCACGGTACGTCGCGCAGCGGAAAGCGGTGCGGTTCTGTTGGCTGGGCGGCGGCGGGCGATGTCGAGCGCTGGGCCGAACGACGCGTCGTTCGACGCACCACGCGGCGCGCCAGCATCACGATGCCAAGGCCGACCCCGCTGCCGAGATAGAACAGGCCCGCCAGCAGAAACGGCGATAGCGAATCGAGCAGCGCTTTCGCGAGCGGCGTGGTCGCGCCGAACAGCGCGGCGGCGAGTAGGGCGGTAAAGGCGGCGCTATGGCGGGACGGCATCGGCGGATCGGCGCTTGAGCAGGGGGAAGGCGGACACGATACCGCGATTGGCGAAGCGGCGCGAGGATCGGGCGCAAGCGGTTACCGCGCCGTAAGCTGCAAGGCCCGCGCGCGTGAGCGTCTACTTCTGCGCCCTCTCCGCCGCGTGGGCGATCCGGTCGCGCACGATGCCGATCGCCTGCTTGAGCGCGTAAACGTCCTGAAAGTAGCGATACGGAATCCGTATCTGGCTCGCGCTTGCGTCGATGCTCTCGATCTCGTCGCGCCATTGCGCGATTTGCGCGCGAGTCGGCGCGAAGTTTTTCCATACCTCGTCTTCGAGCGCCTTGATCTCGCGATACCAGACCTCGAGCCGCTTTTTCATGCGCGCTTCGAGCGTGCGCGGCAGCGCCTGTATGAGACCGATCAGAAGCGCCATGAACGGCAGCAGGATCAGCAGCCGCCGTTCGATGAGACTCGCGAGCCAGAACGGCAGATAGCGGTACAGGAACGGCCGGCCCGATTTGAAGTAGCGGATGCTTTCGTCGGAGATCGGGAATTCCTGGGTGTGCAGATTCGGAAACGTGCCGATCGGCGTGAAGTAGTCCTCGCCGCCGTGGACCGTGCGCGCCGCATCGAGCAGCAGATAGAGGAGCGCCGGATGCAGCGTGTCCTTCGAGACGAGCAGCGCCGTGGCCGCGAGCAGCGTGACGTCGGCGCGCGGCAGATCGTCGGCGACGCTGGCCGAGGCGCGCGGCAGGACGATCTTCGAGAGCGACGGGAATTTCTGCACGAGCGCGTCGGCCTGCGCGAAGTTCATCAGCTTCAGGTTGCTCGTGAGCAGCGTGCGCTGCATGTCGGCGTCGGGTCTGCCGATAAAGAACGCCGCGTCGATCCGACCGCTTTGGAGCCCTTGATAAGCAGCGTTCGCATCCATTTGCAGCAGCGTCGAGTTCCGGCTCGTGATGCCGCTATAGCCGAGCAGGACCTGCGATACGTTGAGCAGACCGCTGCCGGGCACGCCGAGCGAAATGCGCTTGCCGCGCAGTTGCGAGAGAAGGTCGATCGTCGCGTCGCCGCGATAGAACACCCAGATCGGCTCGTACGAGACGGCGGCGATCGTTTGCAGGTTGTCGGTGTCCTTGGGGTTGGTCGTGCCCGACTGGATGAAGCCGACTTCGTAGGCGCTGTCGGGGTCGGTGAGCCGCTGATAATTTTCGATCGAGCCCGACGAGCTGCGAATGTCGAGCTTGATGCCTTCGTGCTTCAGCAGCGGTGCGTAGCGATCGGCAAAGCCGCGATAGATGCCGCCGTCGGCACCGGTCGTGATGACGATCGTGCGCTGGAACGCGGGCTGAAGCACGAGCGCGAGTATCCAGCCGAGGACGACGATCAGCAGGATCGCGCCGACGATCAGCAGGCGCTTGCGTGCCCGCGTCATGGGGGCTTTTTGACTGCGTTGAAGCGCGGGGTGGGGTCTCGGCATCGTTACCTGTTTCGGTTCAGGTTCGGCTTGGGTGGGTGATGGCTGGACGCGGCGCGCCCACGGCTGCGACAACCCGCGGATTACTCGCTCAGAAGATGTTTCAATTCGTCAAGGAACGAGGCCGTAGTGTGGTCCCAAAGAGCCGGGTCGCAATGGCAGCCAAAAAGATCGTCAAACGCCCTGTCCAGACAATTCACATTGGCCTTCTGGAATCGGGCTATCTCTTCCAGCGTCGCGATTCTTTCGTCCTCGGTCATTTCCGCTTTATAGGAGAGAACCAGTTCAGGTATCGAATTCCCATAGAGCGAATAGTCCTCATGGAATCGAGCCATGACCAGCTGTTCGAGATGGCTATAAGCTCCGTCATTCATGATCGAATAGTACCAAGTCGTGGCGCGGTACTGTTGCCCACGTCTCTATTTTCGTGACATTGGCGCGCATCGCTTCCGCGATGGCCCACTCTGCCTGCCTGATATCTGTGAATGATGATGCAGCGGGAATATACGGGCCTCGCCTCAGTTGCTCCTTGAGCCATGCTTCGTCCTTGTCGACGTGCTTCAGCGTGTGTCCGCCCAATTCCGGGTTGAGTGCTTTTGCCTCATGCATGGCTTGTGACGCATTACTTTTCGCCGCAGCAATTGCCACGACAACCCGGGGATAATTCGATCTCAACGCGCCTGATCTTTCCAGGTGGTTCGGTCAAGTGGACAAGAGGCTTGTAGATTCTGGCGCGAACATCGTATGGAACCTGAGTCAGACCGAATTGCATCAACATGGCTTTTGCCGAATTGGCCCGTTGCAGTGCCAATTTTTCTGGTTCTTTTTCATTTGATTCAGCCAATCAGCCGATGGACAGTACCTCTTGAATGGGATACCGAAGGCGCATGTCGATAGCCCAATTCGCCATCTTTAAAACTTGATCTGCCGATATCTGAGCCGAATTTCTTTCGAAATATACGTCGATGTTTTGACCTGGGAGGTTCTGAGAGGTATTGCATGCGAGAGCGCTGGTTGGCAGTAGTACAAGCACCAGATCGATTAGCCTGATAATCATCTACGACATACTCCGCGCGGTCGTTTGCAATATTGCTTGTTGCGACGATAGGAAGCACGAAGAAGTGTCCCCGAAGCTTGTAGCTTCAGGGGCCGCAAGACCAGCATCAATAAGACAACTCGGAAAACACAACCACAGCCGCTCATTCTCACCCGATCACCCTACCCAGCCACCCTCACCTCACCACCCAGATCCCGCGCAATAAATTCCACGAACGCGCGAATACGATTCGACATCTGATGGCGCGGCGAATACACCGCAAAGATATCCGCGTTCGGCGTGTCGTGATCGGGCAGTAGCCGGACCAGCGAGCCGTCGGCGAGATACTGCTCGATGTCCCACTCCGCGCGCATCAGGATGCCGTGTCCCTCGAGCGCCCACTTCACGGCGATCTCGCCGTCGTTGGTGGTCAGCGAGCCCTTGATGCGCACCACTTCCGTCCTGCGTGCCGCGCCCCGTCCCGAAGTCAGGCGCCACACGCCATAAGCTTCGTCACCCTGACGGATGCCGATGCAGTTGTGGCGCGTCAGATCATGCGCGGTCTGCGGCACGCCGTGCGCCGCGATATACGACGGTGCCGCGCACAGCAGGCGCCGGTTCGCCGCGAGGCGGCGCGCGACCACGCGCGTATCGGGCGGCTCGCCGAAGCGGATGCAGACGTCGAAGCTGTCGTCGGTCAGGGGCGGGGGCGTGACCGAGAGCTGCAACTGCACCGACACCTGCGGATACTTCGCGACGAAGCGCGAAATGGCCGGCCCGACGTGGCTGCGCCCGAAGCCGAGCGTTGCGTTCACGCGCAGCAGACCTTTCGGCGTCTTCTTCGCCGAGCCGAGCAGTTCGGCCAGTTCGTCGATTTCATCGAGAATCCGCCGCGCGCGCTCGACATACAGCTCGCCTTCGGGCGTCAGCATCATGCGGCGCGTCGTGCGATTGACGAGCGCGACGCCCGCGCGCTGCTCCATCTGCGTGAGGTGCTTGCTGACCGCGGCGGCCGTCAGCCCCAGTTCGCGCGCGGCCGCGCTCAGGCTGCCGGAGGCGGCGAGCGTCGAGAAAAAGCTCAGATCCGATGGCTGGACGGTAGCGCTCATCGCGTTCTCAGCCCCCTTTTATTTGTGAATACAGGTTAAAGATGCTTTGAGTCTAGCACCGGTTTTTACCCGCGAGACAGCGCTAGAGTGCGATCACACCCTTCACACAGCACAGGACGGAGACATGAAAACCTATCGCATCGCAACCATTCCCGGCGACGGCATCGGCAAGGAGGTCGTGCCGGCCGGCGCGCAGGTGCTCGATACACTCGCGAAGAGCACGCGCGCCTTCACGTTCGAGTTCGAGAGCTTCGACTGGGGCGGCGACTACCATCGCCAGCACGGCGTGATGATGCCGGAGAACGGGCTCGACGCGATTCGCGACAAGGACGCGATCCTGTTCGGCTCGGCGGGCGACAAGGACATTCCCGATCACATCACGCTGTGGGGTTTGCGCCTGAAGATCTGCCAGGGCTTCGATCAATATGCGAACGTGCGCCCGACGCGCATCCTCCCAGGCATTGACGCGCCGCTGAAGTACTGCAAGCCCGAAGACCTGAACTGGGTGATCGTCCGCGAAAATTCGGAGGGCGAATATTCGGGCGTCGGCGGCCGCGTGCATCAGGGCCATGCGATCGAAGCCGCAACCGACGTGTCGGTCATGACGCGCGCCGGTGTCGAGCGCATCATGCGTTTCGCGTTCCGGCTCGCGCAGTCGCGTCCGCGCAAGCTGCTGACCGTCATCACGAAGAGCAATGCGCAGCGTCACGCAATGGTGATGTGGGACGAGATCGCGCTCCAGATCTCGAAGGAGTTTCCGGACGTCACGTGGGACAAGGAACTCGTCGACGCGGCGACCGCGCGCATGGTCAATCGTCCGGCGACGCTCGACACGATCGTCGCCACCAACCTGCACGCCGATATTCTCAGCGACCTCGCGGCCGCGCTTGCCGGCAGCCTCGGCATTGCGCCGACCGGCAACATCGATCCGGAGCGCCGCTATCCGTCGATGTTCGAGCCGATTCACGGTTCCGCGTTCGACATCATGGGCAAGGGGCTCGCGAATCCGGTCGGCACGTTCTGGTCGGTCGTGATGCTGCTCGAACACCTCGGCGAATTCGACGCAGCAAAGCGTGTGATGCAGGCCGTCGAAGCGGTCACCGCGAACGAGTCGCTGCATACGCGCGACCTCGGCGGCACGGCCACGACCGCCCAGGTGACGGCGGCCGTTTGCGCGTTCATCGAGAAAGCGGCGTCGGTGCCGAACGCCGCGTGAGTGCATGCGAGGTGTGAACGGAGCGCACCTCAGGCGCGACCTGAGCGCGCGATCGAGCACCGGCCAAAGCCTGGCCGGTGCTCGATCCGGCGGTTGCCTAAGTGTGACCTAAGCGCGACCCGAGCGCGACCTGAACGCACGGACCGTATTCGCTTCAGACAAGGCCGACGCGCGGCTATACCGCGCCATGACACGGCCAGAACACCATCCCAACCCGACTGGCGCGACCCGGAGCCGGCCAGCGTGCAAGCCGCGCGCGGCTCACGGCTGCGCGCCGCAGGAGGAGACAATGACTTCCGAACTCGAAAGCCGGGTGACTCGCAAGCTGATGCTGCGGATCATCCCGTTCGTCATGCTGCTGTACTTCGTGAGTTTTCTCGACCGCGTGAATGTGGGCTTCGCCGCGTTGTCGATGAACAAGGCCATCGGGCTTTCGCCGACCGCCTTCGGACTCGGCGGTGGGCTTTTCTTCATCGGCTATTTTCTGTTCGAAGTGCCGTCGAATCTGATCCTTCACAAGGTCGGCGCGCGCCGCTGGATCGCTCGCGTGATGGTGTCGTGGGGGCTCGTGTCGCTCGCCTCCGCGTTCGTCGTCGGACCGAACAGTTTCTACGCGCTGCGCTTCATTCTCGGCGTTGCGGAAGCGGGTTTCTTTCCCGGCATCATCCTGTATCTGAGCCTGTGGTTTCCGGCGCGCCAGCGCGCGGTTGCGGCCGCGTGGTTCATGGCCGCCGCGCCGATCTCCACCGCAATCGGCTCGCCGATTTCCGGCGCGATCATGAAGCTGCCGCCCCTCGCCGGACTCGCCGACTGGCAAATGCTCTACATACTCGAAGCGTTGCCCGCGATCGTGCTCGGCTTCTTCGTGCTCAAGTATCTGACCGACAAGCCCGCGCAAGCGCAATGGCTTCAGCCGGAAGAGCGCGACTGGCTGATCGCGAAGCTGAAGCTCGAAGCCGACGCGCGGCATGCGCATGCGGGCCACACGGCGGGTGCGCTCAGCGCATTGCGCGATCCGCGCGTGCTTGCGCTCGCGTTGATCTACTTCGGCACCTCGGCGGGACTGTATACGCTCGGCTTGTGGGCGCCGCTGATTATCCGCCAATACGGTTTCGGCTCGTTCGAAACGGGGCTGCTGGCCGGCGTGCCGAGCGTGCTCGCGGTGATCGCGATGGTGTTGTGGGCGAGGCACTCGGACCGCACCGAGGAGCGCACGTGGCACGTCGTGATTCCGTGCGCGCTGGCTTGTGTCGGCTTCGTGTTCGCCGGCCATGCGAGCACGGCGTTGATGATCGTGCTCGCACTCGTGGTCGTGAACGTCGGGATCAGCGCGGCGAAGGCGCCGCTATGGGCGATGCCGAGCATGTTCCTGTCGGGTGCGGGCGCGGCGGCGGGGATCGCGATGATCAACTCGGTCGGCAATCTCGGCGGCTTCGTCGGTCCGTTCGCGATTGGCTGGCTCAAGAACGTGACGGGCGGATATGCCGCGGGCCTCTATGTGGTCGGCGCGACGCTGGCGGTGTCGGCGGTCGTGACGTTGATGCTGAGCCGGCAGTCGAAGCAGGATGCCGTGGCGATGGGGGAGCGGCACGGGCATTAGCGCGTTTCAGGCAGGCTGTTCCACCGCATGGATGAGTGGCGCCGTGTTCGATTTTTCGGGGCGCGCTGGGCCGTCAAGGCCAGCCCCGCGCAGTGATTCTAATCGCGGTACTCGTCGATCTCGATGGTCCCGCCAAGGGCTTCCATCATCGTGCGGATATCCTGCGGGATATCCGTTACACGGTCGCCACTTCGAGTGTTCCAGTAGCAGAAAAAGCGCAGCTTCACCTCTTTTTCGGCGACGACTTGTGGAAGATCGACGCGAGCGAGATTCAGTCTTTGGACGAGAAAGCGAAGATGCGGGGTGAGGTCGTTACTGTGTATGAATCGCTTGCTGCTCGAGCCCCACAGGCCGACACGACCGGGGCCGGCCAGGCGCCCCGATGGCGTCACAAAAGGCTCTCCTTTCGCTATAGCCGTGTCGGGCGACAAGCTGAAGTACTCGGTCCAGAACATGGGCACGACTGCATTGCCCATGACGTGAAACGTCGCATATGCCAGAGGATGGTTGGTCATTGGCCGATTTCGTTAGTTTGCCCAATCGTGGAAGTTTGCGATTGTGCAGCATGAAACCATCCAAAAAACTCCGCCGAAGCGGTCATCCCGTTCAGAAGCACACAACTCGGGCATCAGTGCATGCCGTGGTGTCGATCATGTTTTCGTCTTCGTTGTGAACTACGTGCATCGCATCGGCGCGTGTGAGGTTCACTCATTCGATCATCATGCATGCGACGCCGAAGCACTCTGGAACAGTCAGATCGAAAATGTATGACAAATAGGCCGCCTGGCATCTATGCTGAGGCATAGGAAGCACTCGCGGCTTGCCCGCTGCGCCGCGTTTCGAATCACTGGCCTTGCACCGTGACGTCACAAAACAGGGAGACAAGATGGCAACGCACGACTCTTCGCAGGCGCTCGACCCGTCGGACTATGTCGCTCAACATCTGCAGAATTTTTCTACGCCGGGACCAGCTTCGGTTACGAGCGGAACGCATCCGGCGTTCTTTGTATGGAGTTCTTATATTCTCGCGATAGCGGTCGTGCTATTTGCCGTATTGGCCGGCTTTGCCGCGCTAAAGGACGGCGGCGCGCCCTTCCGTCTCGGCAGGAGCATGAGCTTCGGCCGACGTCTGTACGTGTGGTGGTCGTGCGCGTGGCGTCAGTACCTTGCTGGCATCCTGTTCCTTGTGATCTCGATGTTCGCTTTTCACTTTCTGATTCCCAGGGCGGTGGTGCCGCTCATGACGTTCTCATTCGACGTGCTCACGCCTGATTTTGCGAGGAATTCGCGGGCATGGTCGCTTGCGATCGCGGCAATGCCGGCGATCGTGCTGTTCCTGATTTACATGCTCGCGAGCTTGCCGCTTGCAGGGTACATGGTGCGCGGCGGACTCGTTGCGCATGCGATACGCGGATCGGGCCGCTTCGGCTTCTGGCAGGCCACGCTGCTCGGGGTAACGACGTATGCGTGGGCCGTGCCCGCCAGCCTCGCGATGGCCGGCTTGGCCATTGCGTTGCCGCATCATGCGGAGAATCTGCTGCGTGCGGTTTTTATCGCGGCGTGGGGGATGTATATCGTGTTGCCGCGCCAGCTGCGCAGGATCGAGCGGTTGGGCGGCACGCTTCATTGATTGCGGGCTGCCAGTTTGGATGCGAGATGAGTGGCTTACTGCGTTGCGTCGCGTGTACCGGTGCTCACGCAACCTCACTACCCGCACACACAGCAGCCTCCGGCCGCGCCTGCTCCAGATGGCGCAGCAGCTTCGTCACCATCAGCACCACGACGAACGCGACGATCACGAAGAACACCGCGAGCGGCGTGAGAATCTGCACCGACACGAAGCCGGCGAGTCCCATCAGCGCCGACGACACGAGCAGCAGCGCGCAGCCGAGGATCGCGCTCGTCAGGCCCGCGATGTGCGGGAACAGCGAATTGCCCTTGGCCATCAGCGTCGGATACATCGCGCCCGCGCAGAGGCCCATCAACAGGACGGGTATCGAGAGCGTCCACACGCGCAGGCCGACCGTCAGCGCGAGCAGCAGCATCGCGAGCGAGGCGCCCGCCATCACGCGCGCGCCGATGCGCAGCCGTTGCTCGGCGCTCGGCAGACGCGGACCGTGCAGACGGTTCGACAGGCCGCCGAGGAAATACATCATGCCGATGCCGAGCGCGAGATAGCCGAAGAACGTCGGCGGCCGGTGCAGCGTGTTCTGCACCATGAACGGTCCGATGATGTTGAACACGAGCAGGATGCTGTAGCACAACCCTTGCGCGAGGAAGCAGCTCTGGAACACCGGGCTCGATATCACCTTGCGCGCGTTTGCAATCAGCGTGCGCGGTTCGAGATGCACGGGCTTCGGCAAGGTCTCGCGATAGCGCCACAGCATCGCCCACATCACGATCGAATAGAGAAGCAGGAAGACGAGGCACGCGCGCCAGCCGAACAGGGTTTGCAGATGCGCGCCGATCACCGGCGCGATGATCGGCGCGAGTCCCCACGCGATCGACATGTACGTGAACGCGTGCATCAGCGCGGTGCCCGCGAACGAATCGGTGATGATCGCCTTCGAGAGCAGGTTGGTGGTCGCGATGCCGAAGCCCTGCAGGCAGCGGGCGAACACGAATGTTTCCAGATTCGGCGCCGTGAGCGACAGCAGACAGCCGATCGTAAACACCACGAGCCCGAAAGCGAGCACGCGTTTGCGGCCGTACGCATCGGAGACCGGTCCGAAGATCAGCTGGCCGAACGCGTAAGCGATCATGTAGCCGGTGACGCTCGTCTGGATGGCCTGCGGCGAGGTGGCGAAGTAGCGCGCCATCGCGGGCAGCGCGGGCACGTAGATGTCGATGGCGAGCTGCCCGGCGGAAGCGAACAGGCAAATCATGTACAGCAGGAAGCGCGGCGAGTTCGGCGCGGACTGGGGAAGGACGGACGTAGGGGTATCGGGGGTCATGACTGCGTCAAAAGGGGATTCTGGCGGCGCGGCATCGGCGTGGACGTGTTCGGATTTGGAACAAATCCCGAACGAAAGCGGAGGCGCGGCACATGGTTGGTGCGTATTGTGCCTGTGGTTTGCGGGGAAGACGGGATTTCCCTGGTGGGGGAATGGATTGGGCGGCCTGTGGGGCGGCCGGGCGAGGTGGCGATTCGCATGGGCGAACGCGCAGGGCGAACTCGATGCCGCCGATGCCGGCGCGCCCTCGGCGTTGCCCGCGAAACTGCGCAGCAATGGTGCGTGCGCCGATAATGGACCCCCGTACGGCGAGTTTCCCGATCGCCTCGCTATCACCCTCACCGGACGGAACCGCCATGACCGCCCCGATTCCCTTTGTCCCCGACCGCTTCAGGTTCAGCGCGCCCCACTATCTGCTGGGCCGTCCCGCGTATTCTCCGCAACTGATCCGGCGCGTCGCGCAGTCATGCGAATTGCGCGGCTCGCATCGGCTGCTCGATCTCGGCTGCGGGCCGGGGCAGTTGTCGGTGGCGTTTTCGTCGTGGGTCGGCGCCGGTCTCGCGCTCGATCCCGAAGCGGAAATGCTGCGCATCGCGGCCGGCCTCGGCGCGGGGCTCGCGCCGAACATCGAGTATCGCCACGGCAGTTCGTACGATCTGTCGCCCGCGCTCGGATCGTTCCGGCTCGCGGTGATCGGCCGCGCATTTCACTGGATGGACCGGCCCGACACGCTCGCGCGGCTCGATGCGCTGATCGAAGCGCAGGGCGCGCTGGCGTTGTTCTCGACTTCGCCCGTGGCGGATGCGTCGATTGCATGGCTCGCGCCCTATCGCGCGCTGCTCGATGAATATTCGAGCGACGATCCGGCGCGCGAGCAGCGCAGGGCCGAAACATGGGAGAGCCACGAGACGGTGCTCGCGCAGTCGGCGTTTTCGGCGCTCGAACGGATTGCGGTTATCGAAACGCGGCGCGTGTCGGCCGAAGCGCTGCGGGCGCGGGCCATGTCGATGTCGAGTCTGTCGCGCGAACGGCTCGGCGCGCGGCTCGACGAATTGCTTGCGCGTATCGACGTACTGCTGGAAGCCCATGCAAACGACGAGGGCTGGCTCGACGAGCGCATCGAATCGATCGCGTTGATCGCGCGGCGGCCGGTGAGTGGCGCGTGATGTTACTCCGCTTCGGCTTCGTGTCGGATAACGAGCCCTGAAAACGAGCCCTGAATCGAGGCCGTTTCCTGAGGCTGTTTCTTGAGAGTGGCTAACACAACCGGGACATGAGGCTATGAAGGCCATATCCTGGCAGCATGTCCAGACGCAAAATCAGTAACGAGTTATGCGCGGCGCTGGAGCCGCTGATTCCGGTGTTCGCACCGTGGCCCAAAGGCGGGTGACGCCGAACGGTAGATGACCGTGCGGCCTTGAATGGCATCCTGTATGTCCTGCAAACGGGGATGCCATGGGAAGACCTGCCGCAGGCACTTCTGACAAAAGGCTAAATGGGCGGCTTGTGTGCGCGTTCAATGGCTTTGGTATCCCATCGGCCTACGCGTATCGCATCGAGCAGCATGCCGAGAGTCAGCGTGGGCTTACGGGGTAACAGGTTGACTGGCTTAAGCCTGAGCACGAAACGAACGAACGCCACCACAAGCACGGGAACGATGAGCAGGGCAAATAACGTATTTCCTTCGGGGCCGAAGTAGCGAAGAACGGGAAAGTTTTCACCGCCCGCAACATCGAACCGCTCAAAAAACTGATCGATGAATTCGAACGCATCGTCACCATCGATGCGCAGATCGTCACTGATGCTTGTTGATGGTGTGAGCGGCTCGGTTTTTCCGGCCCAAGGTATTTCTTCACGCGTGAATGCAACGAGCGCTTCCCATTGTGGATCATTCGCCAAGTCTGTCCTCCGGTTTGACGATCTCGTTGTAACGCTTCATGGTGCGATACATGATGAGCGTCGCATCATAGCCGAACACCATGAAGTCAAGAACCGGAACCATTCGGCCAACGACAGCGGCCAGGTGTGTTGTATATATCCACCTCACGCGAAACGGGATCAAACACCGTTCGGCGTCGCCCGCCTTTGGACGACGATGCGAACACCGGAATCAGCGGCCCCAGCGCCGCCCATAACTCGTTACTGATTTTGCGTCCGGACATGCTGTCAGGATATGGCCTTCAGCCTCATGTCCCGGTTGTGTTAGCCACTCTAAGGCCACTTCCCGAGACCATTTTTCACCGTTGCCTCACAGGCCGTTTTTTTCATAGCACCGGTACGCCGCAGGTCGTTCGTTCACACGTGTGCGTCGACGTCGCGGAGCGTTTGCGCCAGGTCATGCCGGGTGTGCCGCCAGCGACGCCACGCTTTAGCCGCTTCAAGTAGACTGGCAAGGACGCCGGCCTCGATATGCGGGGCGGCAACCTTCCATCTGCCCGCGAACGGAGGCTTGATCCATGCATGCTGTTCCCCCGCTCGAACACGATATCGCCGATGCGGCCGTCGCCGCGGAGCCTCTTCAGGCGCCGTCGCAGAATGCCGCTTCTGCCGCATCGCCAGCCGGTGCGCATGCCCCCGGCCGTGCCGCCCATGAGGCGCCCGTGCGCGATCTGCGCCGCGTTGCCATTCACCCGGACCATTGGTATCCGCTTGCGTGGTCGCACGAAGTGAAGCGCGGCAAGACGCATGGCGTGACCTTTGCCGGCGAGCCGATCGTGCTCGCGCGCACAGAGACCGGCAAGGTGTTCGCGCTCGAAGACCGCTGCGCGCATCGCCAGGTGCCGCTGCACCAGGGCGTCGTCGATGGCGAGTCGATCCGCTGCGGCTATCACGGCTGGACCTACGACTGCTCGGGCAAGTGCATCGACGTGCCGTACCTCGGCCGCGACCGGCTGCCGAACGGCGTGCGCTCGTATCCGTGCCGGGAAGTCGAGGGGTTGATCTTCGTGTTTCCCGGCGATGCCGCGCTGGCGGACCAGCGGCCGCTGCCCGGTTTCGGCTCGGTGTCGGACCCGAAGTACAGGACGCGCCGCTTCGGCCGTCCGGTCAATTGCCATTACTCGTTCATGCACGAGAACCTGATGGACATGAACCATCAGTTCCTGCATCGCCGGCAGATGGGCAAGATGCGTGCGCGTTCGGTCGGACGGCGGCGCGGCGAGGGCTGGGTCGAAGTCGATTACACGTTTGCGCGCATGGAGGGGCAGCAGCCGCTCGGCGAGGCGATCGTGTTCGGCCAGAATCGCAAGACCGGCGGCAACAACGACAAGGACATGATGACGATCCGCACCGAGTATCCGTACCAGACGCTGCAAATCCGCAATGCCGAGCAGACGCTCGTGATGGACCTGTGGATCGTCTACGTGCCGCTCGATCGCGAGCAGCGCACCAACCGGACGTTCGGGCTGCTATCCATTCGCAAGCCCGGCATTCCGGGCGCGATGACGTTGCTGTGGCCGCTGCTCGTGTGGTTTACCGAGCGTATTTTCAAGGAGGATCGCGAGATCGTCGAGGCGGAGCAGCGCGCGCACGATGCGCAGGGCGCGGACTGGAATCACGAGGTGTTTCCGGTCATCAACGAACTGCGCGCGCTGCTGCGCGAATGCGGGGTGCCCGATCAGGTGGTGGGCGCGGGTACGGGCGATACCGCGGTGATCCGCTTCCTGGATTCGCGGCACGGCAACCCGATTGCGAAGACCTGAGCGGGGCAGTGTGCGGCGTGCGTTGCACGCCGCTCGCGAGTGGCGATTGGGGCAAGCGGTGCTTGATTGCACGCGAGTTTGCGCCAGTCGAGACGGGTCGCATGCGCGCCCGTGTACCATTGCGTTTTTTCCGAACTTCAAGAAACGCTCGTGACTACGCAACAGACCCCCACCAATTCGCGTAAATCCCTCACTCTGCTGCAATTGCTCGGCCTCATCGGCGGTGTGGCTTTGATCGTTGCGATCGCGCTGAATCTGTTGGTTCAGACGCGCTGAGGCACTGCTTGCTCCGCGAGCGATGGCGATGGGAATGCCACTTCGGCTGCTGAAACGGCTCCGACCGTCATTGCCCGCGCCGTTGTCCCGTATGGCGTTTCGATCGTAGTTGCAGATTGCCGGCGCCAGCCAGGTGGAGAATGATGCGCCGGATGGAGGAAGGCCTGTCCGAGTCGTCTCCGCCCCTGGGGCGCGGCAGAGATTACCCATCGTCCGGGCGCTACTGCGGATTTAATCCGATCCGACGGAACCGATCCTGCCACGAATGACACTCGGCCAGCTTTGGCACTTTGGGATTCTTATGTGTCAAGCCTAAGCCAAATCACGTGCAGGACGACAGCATATGGCCAACGCGTCCCGGCACACACCAACCCACAGTCGTCGTGCGTCGGGACGTTGAAATCGCATCCGCTTTAGCGAGCCGCAAATGCGCGAATCAACTTGTTATGCAGTGGCCGTTGTTCCTCGTTGGCACTCCACCACTGGCGTAACGTCTGGTCACAAACCTGCATCGGGGGCAGTTGTCGATTGGCTGTTACTGCCTGCTGTAGTCCCTGCATGACACTCTGTGCGAACCGACTCAGTTCCGGGTGCCGGCGGAGCTGCAATGCGTATTCGATTCTGTCCTGGGGGCTGGCCTGTCCCAGTTGTGTTTGAAGCTGTAATTCAGCTTGGGGTATAGTTCGTGGAATATCCTGGACGAGGCCGGATTTGTGCATTCGCCGGCTCAGAAGCAAAGTGCCGTTAACGTTTGACCACTTATTGCTCTGTGCCGGGCGAAGTTCCATGAGCCCTCCGCCGAGATCCTTGAAGCCGACCGATTTGTAGAAAGTCTGCCCCGAGAACGCCATCAGCCTGACGGTACCGCCAAACCCCTTGCTTGCCGACATCGCAACGGCTTTTTCGATCAGCAACTCACCTGCTCCGGCAGCACCAGGGTGCGTGACGATGTTGTCGATCCAGAAAGCATCCTTTGCGTCTTCCTCTTTCGGAGAGACGCTGACGGTCATGATGCCGGTGGTATGTTCGCCAGCTGTTACCCGTACCGCATCCCCGGGCATGATTGACCCGTCGTTGACTTGATTCTGGATCATATCCACGACTTCTTCTACGGCACCGAGTCGGGTCGTCCAGTCCTCGTATTCCGTGGATTGTCTTGCTGCTCGAGGCGGTTATCGGCGGGCAGATTCGCCAAAATTCTCAATGCCCGCGCGAAGATTTTCGGCTTCCTGACGGACCCGAGAATTTTCAATCGAAGAAATCTGTACATGACGGCCGACTGGGTTAGCTCGCGTGGAAGTCTGCGGGCGTGTCTCCATCGCCGGCAATCCGGATAGCGTCCCCATGGCAGGCGCCGCCGTGGGAAATCTCTGAGTGCTGCCAGTCGCTTGTTGATGTGTCGAATGCGCTGAGGGTGCACCGTAACCACTCCTCGGGAGATCGAAGTTGCTGCCAAGCCGATGGGGATTTGCCACTTAGGTTGCCTCAATAGGTGCGAAAAAGAGCTGTTATATCCGACGGAGGCGAGATTGTTCTCGACCGAGGCGAACATATGAACATCTGTGAGAAGCACTATTTGAGATTCCCATTTCACATGCACTCGCGGATCGCCATGAGAATTTGCCAGCCAGCAAAAACTGATTCGCGATAACTGTTGCTGAGCGTTACGCGTTCTCTGCCGCAGTCTGGTTTTACACCGATGATCACCTGCAGGCAGTCCTCGTCCGAATCCTCCTCGCGGGCTTGCGTCTGGATGCCGTCGGCCCGTCAGTAGATCCGGCGCGCGGTGGAGACAGAGGCGAGAGTAGAAAGTACCGGCAAGAAGAACGGTCCCGCGAACACCCTCTGCGTGAATGTTTGGCACACTACGCCAATCGACGATTTCGCATGAGCGCGACCGACTTCATGACACGCATCGGATCACCCTTCGACCTCTCGCATCTCGAAGACGAATGGCTGGAAGCGGACGGCTTCGGCGGTTTCGCCTCGGGCACGGCCGGCATGCTGCGCACGCGTCGTTATCACGCGTTGCTGTTGAGCGCGACGCGCGCGCCGGGCGGGCGCATGGTGCTCGTCAATGGCGTGGAGGTGTGGCTCGAAGCGCACGGGCAACGCTTTCCGTTGAGCATGCAGCGCTATGGACCCGACGTGATCTACCCGGACCTGCGCGGGAGTCTCGATAGCTTCGATACCGTGCTGTGGCCGACGTGGCGGGTGCGGGTCGATGCACGGACGGTGGCGATAACTGAAGCGTTCGTCAGCAAGGCAACCGGCGCAACAGTGCTGCGCTGGCGGCTCGAAGGCAACGGCCTCGGCGATCTTGGCGTGCCCGTGCTGAAGGTCAGGCCGTTGCTGTCGGGCCGCGATTATCATGCGCTGCATCATGAGAATCCCGCGTTCAACTTCAGCGCGCAAATCAGCGGCGACCAGTCGTGCGTAAGCTGGCAGCCGTATGGCGGTTTGCCTGTCGTTGGCGCGGCGACGAACGGCGTCTACACGCATGCGCCCGACTGGTATCGCAACTTCTGCTACGTGCGGGAACAGGAGCGCGGGCTCGATTACCGCGAAGACCTCGCGACGCCCGGCGTCTTCAGCTTCGACATCGCAAGCGGCGAAGCGGTGATGATCCTCAGCGCTTCGAGTGCTTCGAGCGCTTCGGGGAAGTCGGACACGGCAACATCAATCCTAATTGCCAACGACAAAACCACAGCCGCCACCCACGCCGCCTATCTCGCCCAAACCGAACAGCAACGCCGCAACGCACTCGGCTCGCGCCTGCAACGTTCCGCCGATGCCTATATCGTCACGCGCAACGAAGGCCGCACGATGCTCGCGGGCTTTCCGTGGTTCACCGACTGGGGCCGCGACACCTTCATCGCGATGCGCGGCCTGCTGATCGCGTCGAACCGTCTCGACGACGCCGAAGCGATCCTGCTCGAATGGGCCGGCACGCTCTCGGAAGGCATGCTGCCGAACCGCTTCCCTGATTATGGCGACGCGCCCGAATACAACTCGGTCGATGCGTCGCTCTGGTTCGTCGTCGCCCTGCACGAGTATCTCGCGACGCAGCATGCGAGCGCCGCGACGCGCGCGCATCTGCAACAGGCGGCCGAAGCGATCCTCACCGGCTATACGAACGGCACGCGCTTCAACATCGCCGCCTGCGCCGACGACGGCTTGCTGCGCTGCGGCGTCCCCGGCGTGCAGCTTACGTGGATGGACGCGAAAGTCGGCGACTGGGTCGTCACGCCGCGCATCGGCAAGCCGGTCGAGGTGCAGGCGCTGTGGATCAACGCGCTGCGTATCGCCTCGGCATGGAACCCGCAGTGGCAGCAACCGGCCGAGCGCGCCACGCTCTCATTTCGCCAGCGCTTCGTCGACCCCGCCACGCAGGCGCTATTCGACAACGTCGACGTCGATCACGTACCCGGCACGGTGGATCGCGCGATCCGGCCGAACCAGGTCTTCGCGATCGGCGGTCTGCCGTTTCCGCTGCTCGAAGGCGCGGCGGCGCGCGCGGTGCTCGGTCAGGTCGAAGCGCAATTGCTCACGCCGCTCGGCCTGCGTTCGCTCGCGCCATCCGATCCCGCCTATCGCGGACACTACGGCGGCTCGCCGCTCGAACGCGACGGCGCTTACCACCAGGGCACGGTCTGGTTGTGGCTGATCGGGCCGTTCGTCGAAGCGTGGCTGCGCGTGAACGGCGCGAGCGCGCCGAATCTCGCTCAGGCGAGGGCGCGTTTTCTCGCTCCGCTGTACGCGCATCTCGATTGCGCAGGCCTCGATCATCTGTCCGAAATCGCCGACGGTGATGCACCGCACACACCGGCGGGCACGCCGTTTCAGGCGTGGTCGCTCGGCGAATTGCTGCGCGTCGAAAACCTGCTGGCCCGATTCGAGCGCGGCGGCGCGTAAACCGCGCTACGATGTGGGGCCGACCGCCAGGCCTGTTGCAAGGACTCCGTCATGCCACCGCTGCGCGCTGCCAATCTGCTTGCCACCGTCGAAGGTTCACGGCTGCATTCGGCCGAGTGCGGCCGCTGGCAGCGCTGGGGGCCGTATCTGAGCGAGCGCCAGTGGGGCACGGTGCGCGAGGACTACAGTGCCGACGGCACCGCGTGGGACTCCTTCCCGCACGACCATGCGCGCAGCCGCGCATACCGCTGGGGCGAGGACGGCCTTGCCGGTTTCGGCGACGACCGTCTGAGCTGGTGCGTGTCGCTCGCGCTCTGGAATCGCAAGGACCCGATCATCAAGGAGCGCCTGTTCGGCCTCACGAATGCGCAGGGCAATCATGGCGAGGACGTGAAGGAGCTGTACTTCTATCTCGACGGCACGCCCACGCATTCGTATATGCGCATGCTCTACAAGTACCCGCATGCGGCGTATCCGTACCAGGACCTCATCGAAGAAAACGCGCGGCGCGGCGGCGACATGCCGGAGTACGAAATTCTCGATACCGGCGTATTCGACGACGCGCGCTATTTCGACGTGCAGGTCGAATACGCGAAACATACGCCCGACGACATCGTGATGCGCGTGACGATCGAGAATCGCGCCGACGAAGCCGCCTCGCTCGACGTGCTGCCGCAAATCTGGGCGCGCAATTCGTGGTCGTGGAAGGAGAACGGCAACAAGCCGAAGCTCGTGATGGGCGCCGATCATGACGGCACGCTTCATCTCGTCGGCCATCATCCTTTGCACGAGCCGATTATCGTGACCGCCTGGTCGAAGGATGCGCCGCTTGCGTGGCTGTTCTGCGAAAACGACACCAACGTGAAGCGTCTTTTCAACGTCGACGGCGCGGGCCCGTTCAAGGACGGCTTCAACGATTACCTCGTGCACGGCGACGCAAATGCGATCCGTCACGATGCGGGCACCAAGGCCGGCGTGCATGCGGCGCTCGAACTCGGCCCGCATGCGCGCGCGGTCGTCTATCTGCGCTGGCGCACGCAAGCGGCCGGCGATGAAGCGCCGCTCGACGCCGATGCGGTATTCGCGCGCCGCCTCGCCGAGGCCGACGCATTCTATGGCGCGTTGCAACACGAGATCGCCGATGCCGATGCGCGCCTCGTGCAGCGCCAGGCGCTCGCGGGCATGCTGTGGTCGAAGCAGTACTACCAGTACGACGTGCAGCGCTGGCTCGACGGCGATCCGTTGCAACCGCGCCCGCCCGCCGAGCGTAAGCACGGCCGCAACGTGGACTGGCGGCATCTGTGCAACGCGGACATCGTGTCGATGCCCGACAAGTGGGAGTATCCGTGGTACGCGTCATGGGACCTCGCGTTTCACGCGGCCGCCTTCGCGCTGATCGATCCCGCGTTCGCGAAGAAGCAGTTGCTGCTGCTCGTGAAGGACCGCTATCAGCATCCGAACGGGCAACTGCCCGCCTACGAATGGGCGCTCGGCGACGCGAATCCGCCCGTGCATGCCTGGGCCGCGTGGCGCGTGTACGAGATCGATCGCGCGCTGACCGGCAAGGCCGATCGCGATTTCCTCGAACTCGTGTTTCACAAGCTGCTGCTGAATTTTTCGTGGTGGGTCAACCGCAAGGACGCCGACGGCCACAATATTTTCCAGGGCGGTTTTCTCGGGCTCGACAACGTCGGCATTTTCGATCGCTCGTCGCCGCTGCCGACCGGCGGTCATCTCGATCAGGCCGACGGCACCGCGTGGATGGCCGCGTATGCGCTCGACCTCATGCGCATCGCGCTCGAACTCGCGTACGCGAATCATGTGTTCGTCGATATCGGCGTGAAGTTCTTCGAGCACTTCCTGTATATCGCGGAAGCGGTCAGTTGCGACGACGACTGCGAGACGGGCCTGTGGGACGGCCAGGACGAGTTCTTCTACGACAAGCTGCGCCTGCCCGACGGCAGCAACATTCCGATGCGCGTGCGCTCGATCGTCGGGCTGATTCCGCTGTTCGCAGTGCACGTGCTCGAAGAGCGTCTGCACGGCGGCTTGCCGGGGCTGCGCGAGCGGCTCGTGTGGTTCCTCGAACATCGCCCCGATCTCGCGCGGCTCGTGTCGCGCTGGAACGAGCCCGGCAAGGGCAATGCGCTGTTGCTCTCGCTGCTGCGCGGCCATCGCATGAAGGCATTGTTGCGGCGCGCGCTCGACGAAAGCGAATTTCTTTCCGATCATGGCGTGCGCGCACTGTCGCGCTTTCATCGCGATCAGCCGTTCGTGTTTCAACACAACGGCAACAGCTTCTGCGTCAAATATCTGCCGGCTGAGTCGGACACGCGCGTATTCGGCGGCAATTCGAACTGGCGCGGGCCGGTGTGGATGCCGGTCAACTATCTGCTGATCGAATCGCTATACGAATTCCACCGCTATTACGGCGACGATTTTCGCGTCGAGTACCCGACCGGCTCGGGGCAGAAGTTCTCGCTGGCCGAGATCGCCGACGAACTCGCGCGCCGCGCGACCACGCTGTTTCTGAAGAACCGGGACGGCGAGCGGCCCGTGATGGGCGCGTATCCGCTGTTGCAGGCGGACCCGCGCTCGCAGGATCTGGTGCTGTTCCACGAGTATTTTCATGGCGATAACGGCCGTGGCGTCGGTGCTTCGCATCAGACCGGCTGGAGCGGGCTCGTCGCGTTGTTGTTGCAGCCGCGCGCGATGGCCGCGTCGGGCAACGTGCCGCTCACTGGCGAGCCGGCGCTTGCGCCGGTCGCGTGAACGCGATTGAACTGTGCGGGTGCGCGTGTGGTCTTTCATATATCGCTATATCCGGTCCATTGGCTTGCACGAGTGAATCCCATGTCGACTCCATCGAATACCCCCGCTGCTTCTTCCGCTCAAACCGGCGTGACGCCCGCGCGTAGCTGCAAGGTCAGCGCGAGTCCGCACGATGCGTTGCCCTCGCCGGCCGGCAAGAACCCGGCGCCGCCCTGCACGCTCGTGATCTTCGGCGCGGGCGGCGATCTGACCAAGCGTTTGCTGATGCCCGCGCTCTACAACCTCGCGGTCGACGGCCTGCTCGACGGCGGCATGAAGATTGTCGGCGTCAATCATGGCGCGCGCGAAACGGCCGCATGGCGCGACGATCTGCACACGTCGCTACAGCAGTTCGCCGCCGATAAAGCCAGCACCTTCCACGCCGGCAAGCTCGACGACGACGCGTGGAACTGGGTCGCGCAACGCCTCGAATACATGGCGGGCGAGTTCGAATCCGACGACACGTTCGCGCAATTGAAGCAGAAACTCGCGCAATCGCCGGGTGGCAACGTGATCTTCTATCTCGCGGTTGGCGCGCGCTTTTTCAAACCGATCGTCGAGCATCTCGGCAAGGCCGGTTTGCTGAAGGAAGGCGAGAGCGCGAACGGCGGCTTTCGCCGTCTCGTGATCGAAAAGCCGTTCGGCACCGATCTCGCCTCGGCGCGCGATCTGAACGCGCATATCCTGCAGTACGCGCAGGAATCGCAGGTGTATCGCATCGATCATTTTCTCGGCAAGGACACCGTGCAGAGCATTCTCGCGGTGCGCTTCGCGAATGCGCTATTCGAGCCGATCTGGCGGCGCGAGTACATCGAGAGTGTGCAGATTACCGCGGCGGAAACGATCGGCGTGGAAGGGCGCGGCAAGTTTTACGAGCAGACCGGCGCGTTTCGCGACATGGTGCCGAACCATCTGTTCCAGCTGCTCGGCATGGTCGCGATGGAGCCGCCCAATTCGTTCGATGCCGAAGCGGTGCGCGACAAAAAGGCCGACATCTTCGACGCGATCCAGCCGCTCACGCCCGACGACGTCGTGTTCGGCCAGTACGAAAAAGGGCCGGCCGGCATCGGCTATCGCGAGGAGCCGGACGTCGCGCCCGGCAGCATGACCGAAACCTATGCGGCGGCGCGCGTGTTCGTCGAGAACTGGCGCTGGGCGGGCGTGCCGTTCTATCTGCGCACGGGCAAGCGGCTTGCCGTGCGCCGCACCGAAATCTCGGTGCAACTGAAGCCGGTGCCGTTCCGTCTGTTTCGCGATACACCGGTCGATGCGCTTACGCCGAACGTGCTGACCCTGCGCATCGATCCCGCACACGGCACGAGCTTCGACTTCAACGTGAAGACGCCGGGGCCGGTCATGCAGGTCGGCGCGGTGCAGTCGTCGTTCGATTACGCCGACTTCTTCGCGGAGCGCGCGAACGTCGGCTATGAAACGCTGCTCTACGACTGCATGCTCGGCGACGCCACGCTGTTCCAGCGCGCCGACAGCATCGAGACGAGCTGGTGCGCGGTCGACGACGTGCTGCATCCGAAGCGCGGCGGCGCGCTTGCCGTACACGGCTATGCGGCCGGCAGCGAAGGGCCGGCCGCGGCCGATGCGCTGCTCGCGCGCGACGGTCATGCATGGCGGCCGTTGCAGCGAAGCGCGGTGGAGAAGAAGTGAGCGCGGCATTCGCCAATTCTGCCAATGCAGATAGGCAATCGTATCAACCACATTCGGGGGGATATCGTGGCGACACGCAAGAAGAGCGCGGTAAAGAAGAGTGCAGTGAAGCAGAGCGCGGCAAAACGGAGCGCAATGAAACAGGCCACACCGAAACAGAGTGTCTCGAAGGGCGGCGGCGAAAACATTCTCGCGATCGACGTCGGCGGTACGGGACTGAAGGCTGCGATCATCGATGCCGATGGCCGGATGAAAACGGAGCGCGTGCGCGTGGCCACGCCGCATCCGTGTACGCCCGATCAACTGGTGGACGCGCTCGCGCAACTCGTTGCGCCGCTCGTCGAACAGGCGCCGCCCACGCTGATGTCGATCGGCTTTCCGGGCGTGGTGCGCAACAACCGCATCCTGACCGCGCCGCATTTCGGCGTCGAAGGCTGGCACGACATTCCGCTCGCGGATGCGCTCGCGCGGCGCCTCGGCGGCTTGCCTGTGCGCATGATCAACGACGCCGAAATGCAGGGCTTCGCCGCGATCCAAGGGCATGGCCTCGAATTCGTGCTGACGCTCGGTACGGGCGCGGGCACTGCGATGTTTCGCGATGGCGAGCTGATGCCGCATCTCGAACTCGCGCATCATCCGGTCAGCAAGAAGGGGGTGGCCTACGACGAATACATCGGCGAGGCGGCGCGCGCGAAGGTCGGCAACAAGCGCTGGAATCGGCGCGTCGAGAAAGTGATCGGCATTCTCAATGCGCTCGTGAATTACGACAAGCTGTGGATCGGCGGCGGCAATGCGGCGCGTCTCAAGTTCGAATTGCCGGCGAACGTGGCGACCGTCTCGAACGACGCGGGGATCGAGGGCGGCGCGCGGTTGTGGCATCCGCTGTCGGTGCGCGAGACGCGGCAGCTGCCGGAAGCGAATCAGCGTACTGGCCCGTTCAAGTGGCGATAAGTGGTGGACTGCGCGAGGCGGGTGCCTCGCGTTGCGTTGTCGCGCGGGCTGGCTAGCTAGCGTTTGAACTCGCTCGCGGTCTTGCGAAGGCTGAACGTTTTGCCGTCGAATGCGTAGTGGTAGGTGCCGTGTTCCGCGCTTTCGTTGCGACTGCCGCGCACGATCAGCAGGCAACTGTCGGCGCGATAGGCGAGCGGCTCGGTCACGTCGATCGGCCAGTCGGAAACGGTGAACGGCAACGAGGTGACGCGGCCTGTTTTTACGTCGATGGCCGCGGCCATCACGCATCCAGCGCCGCATCCCCATGTCGCGAGAATGTAGTGGCCCGCGAAATTCACCGACCCCCGCGCGGCGTTGCGGATGACGCTGCTGTAGCGCCTGGCCTGGGCGTCGGTGAAGGTCAGGCGTGGCACGGGGCCGTGTTTTGCCGCGACGGCGACGGGGCAATCCGCGAAACCGGGAAGCGACCCGGCGCGGGCCGCACCGGGCAGCGTACCGATCATGCCAATCATGAAGACCGCAAGGAGCGAGGACGTTACCCGCATTGTTCAGTACCCATTGTTCAATACCTATAGGGCTGCGGCCGGAATGCCCGGCGACAGAGTGAGTGGAGTGTGAGATTGGCGCACTATGCCAGCGGTTCTGTCTCGAAACAACGTTCTCGCGAGAGAGGCCGCCGAAGCCGCCGCGCGTGCGCGTTCCTGCCGAAGCCCTCGGCGATTTTCCAGCCAGAGAGACTTAAATGATCCGAAGCAATCTCAACATCGTCCGGCGCCTCTCCTCAGTCGGCGTTTGCGCGCTGCTTGCCTGGGCGAGCGCACATGCCTACGCGGTGCAGGCGTTCGCTCTGTCGTCGCCTGGACTCGCCGATGGCGGCACGCTCGATGCGCGCCATGCCGCGAGCGCGAACAATTGCGGTGGCGGCAACGTGTCGCCGGCGCTGCAATGGCAGAACGCGCCGGTCGGCACGAAGAGTTTCGCCGTCACGATTTTCGATCCCGACGGCGCGAAGGGCCTCAGCATCGTGCATTGGATCGTGTACGGCATCGCGCCGACCACGATGGGGCTCGCTGCGGGCGAGGCAGCGCCGCCGGGCAGCGTCGCGGGTACCAATCGCACCGGTGGTCCCGGCTATTACGGGCCGTGTCCGCCGGTCGGCGAGGTGCCGCATCACTACATCGCGCAGGTCTATGCGCTCGATCTGCCGCCCAGCTCGCTGCCGGCCGGCTTGACGCGGGACGCGTTCCTCGCGGCGATCAAGGATCATGTGATCGCCGCGACGAGTACCGTGCTGCGCTATGGACGCTGAAGTACTTCAGCGCTGAAGCGCCGGACTAGCGCGCCGCATCCCCCCAGCGATACTGCACGCTCGCCTCATCGAGTTGTGCCTTGATTTCGCTATCGAGCACGAAGTCGACGGTCGCGAGCGTGTCGGTCAGCTGCTCGGCGCGGCTCGCTCCGATGATCGCCGACGTGACCAGCGGATTGGCGAGTACCCATGCGAGCGAAATCTTCGTGAGCGACTCGCCGGTCGGCGCGACGATCGACTTGAGCCGCTCGATCGTCTCGAACTCGCGTTCGTGCCAGTAGCGCTCCTGATACATCGCGCCGGCCTTGCCGACGCTCCCGGTGAAGCGTCCTTCGGTGGGTGCCGTGTCGTGACGGTGCTTGCCGGTCAGCAGGCCGCCCGCGAGCGGGTTATACGGCATCACGGCCAGTTGCTCCTCGGCGGCGAGCGGCAGCAGTTCGCGCTCGATCTGCCGGAACAGCAGGTTGTAGCGCGGCTGGACCGACACGAAACGCGCGGCGCGCAGCACGTCCGCGCGTCCCAAGGCGCGCGCGAGCCGGTAGGCGAGGAAGTTCGAGACGCCGATATAGCGCGCCTTCCCCGAACGCACGATCACGTCGAGTGCTTCGAGCGTTTCGTCGAGCGGCGTTTTCGCGTCGTCGGAATGGAGCTGGTAGAGGTCGACGTAGTCGGTGCCGAGGCGGTGCAGCGATGCGTCGATCGCATCGAGCAGGTGCTTGCGCGAGGCGCCCTGATCCCATGCCGAGGGGCCCATCTTGCCGACCGCCTTGGTCGCGACGATGAAGCGCTCGCGCTTGCCCTTCAGCCAGCGCCCGACGATTTCCTCGGTGCGCCCGGCCACGTTCTCGCTGCTGCCGAGCGGATAGACGTCGGCGGTGTCGATGAAATTCACGCCGGCATCGGCGGCCGTGTCGAGGATGCGGTGCGAGGCCGCTTCTTCGGTTTGCAGGCCGAAGGTCATGGTGCCGAGGCACAGGCGCGAAACGGTCAGGCCGGTGCGGCCGAATTGGCGGTATTGCATAGATCGACTCCAGAGAGGGGAACGGAAACCTGCATAAGCGTAACCGGACAGCGGTGTTGTAAAAAGGATAAACGGACTTGCGATCCCGTGCGTTCAACCGTCACTCGCGTTTGTTATTTATTTGAAAGTAAATTTGTAATGTTTGGATGAATCAAGGCCTTGCTGTTGTGAGGAGAGGCATGAATTAGACATTACTAAACGTAATAAAACTGAGCGAGATCAGCCTTAAAAATTACAAAATACTTTCGTTAGTAAAGCGTGGAAATAAATTCCTTACGCGAAGTAATACAGGTCGAGATTGCTGGCACATCATGCATATGGAATGATAGTGATTCTCATTTAAACCAAGCCAGCCATCCCGTCATCTCCGGTCGAAAAATGGAGAGCGGCAGCCAGCCAATTGCGGCTTTGTCATGAATTGCATGCCGGACATGCGAATTCGACAAGCGCATTCCTGACGGGATATCCATGCTCAACCACACGCCGCTCGCGACAGCGCTTGCGCTAGCTTTTACCGTTCCTTTCGCGACCCCGGTGATCGCGCAGACCGCTCCGCAAAGCGCACTGCAACCGGCTGCCGCGAGCGCGCCGGCAACAGCGCCGCATAGCGCGACGACGCTCGCCCAGAACAACGCGACCAACGCGACCAACGCGCCGACCGCCGACGGACAGACGCTGCCGACCATCGGGGTGCAGGGGCAAGCCGTTCAGC
The DNA here is from genome assembly GCF_011752945.1 of Paraburkholderia sp. Cy-641. Lineage (NCBI taxonomy): Bacteria > Pseudomonadati > Pseudomonadota > Betaproteobacteria > Burkholderiales > Burkholderiaceae > Paraburkholderia > Paraburkholderia sp. Cy-641. The sequence continues at coordinate 92,180 of NZ_VWWM01000007.1, read as the reverse complement.
AGGACTTCCAGGCCGAGCGCTCGAGCGTCGGCGCGAAAACGCCGACCGCGTTGCGCGACATTCCGCAGACCGTCACCGTGATCAATCGCGACCTGCTCGCCTCGCAAGGCGCGACGTCGTTTACGGACGCGCTGCGCAACGCGCCGGGGGTGACGATCGGCGCGGCCGAAGGCGGGCAGATCGGCAACAACATCAACCTGCGCGGCTTCACCGCGCAAAACGACATCTATCTCGACGGCTTCCGCGATCGCAACCAGTACTACCGCGACACGTTCGATCTCGAATCGCTCGAAGTGCTGTACGGCCCGTCGTCGATGCTGTTCGGCCGCGGCTCGACCGGCGGCGTCATCAACCAGGTCAGCAAGAAGGCGAACCTGACGGATTCGGCGGAAGTCTCCGGCATGATCGGCACCGACGACCGCTATCGCTCGACCGTCGACGTGAACCACAAGCTCACCGACACCTCGGCGATCCGCCTGAACGCATTCGGCCAGAGCCTCGGCTCGACGCGCGACGTCATGAAAAGCAAGGACTTCGGCATCGCGCCGGAAGTGCGCTTCGGCATCGGCACGCCGACCGAGATCACGCTGTCCGCGCTGATCCAGCACAACGACGACATGCCCGACTACGGCATCCAGGCGCTGAACGGCCGGCCCTCGCCGGTGCCGAAGAACACGTTCTACGGTTTGACGAGCGACCGCACGATCCAGGACGTGCAGATCTTCACGGCGGCGATCAAGCACAAGTTCTCCGACGACCTCACGCTGACCAACCAGACGCAGCTCTCGCACTCGATGACCGACGCGCGCGAAACCGCGCCGCAAGCGGTGCTGCCCGGTTCGCCGTCGGCCACCGCGCTGACCAATGGCAACTTCACGACGCTGTCTCCCTCGCAGTTGTTCATCAAGCTGCAGAGTCATGACCGCGTGATCGAGAATCACGCGATCTACAACGACACGATGCTCGAATACAAATTCAATACCGGGCCGATCAAACACGACGTGATCGCCGGTGTCGAAGTGGGCCACGACAGCTATACGAACCAGGCCTATACGCGCAACAACCTGCCGATCGTGCCGATGCTCAATCCGCCGATCATGGGCACGCCGTCGAACGTGACGACCACGGTCGGCAACTATGCCGATTCGAGTGCGAACGAAATTGCCGCCTACCTGAACGATACGATCACGCTGACGCCGCAATGGAAGGTGATCGGCGGTCTGCGCTGGGATCGCTTTTCGGCCGAGATTCATAACACGATCAGTGCGCCGGCTTACGCGAGTCAGACCAACTACTTCACGAGCGTGCGCGCCGGCGTGATCTATCAGCCGACCGACTGGCAGTCGTACTACGTATCGTACGGCACGTCGTTCAACCCGTCGCTCGAAACGCTGACGGTGACGAACCTCACGCAGAACCTCGCGCCGGAATCGACGAAGTCGTATGAAGTGGGCGGCAAGTGGGACCTGTTCGGCGGCAACATTTCGCTGACCTCGGCGCTGTTCCGCGAAGAGATGGACAACGCGCGCACCCAGGTCTCGCCGACCGAATACTCGCTGGCCGGCGACATTCGCGTGGACGGTTTTCAGGCGGGCGTGACCGGGCACCTCACCGACAAGTGGCAGATTTTCGGCGGCTACACCTATATGGACGCGATCATCCTGAAGGCCGCCGACGGCACTCAGGGTCACACGCCGGCCAATACGCCGCGCAACACGCTGACGCTCTGGACGACTTATGCGATCACGCCGCACTGGGAAATCGGCGGCGGTCCGATCTATATGTCGCCGCGTTATGCGTCGAACACGAACTACGTGAAGGTGCCGGGCTATACGCGCTGGGACGCAACCGCTGCCTATCACGCGAAGAAATTCGACGTGCGCCTGAACCTGCTGAACCTGACCAACAAGTACTACTTCGATGCGCTGATTCCGTCCGATGGCGGACGTTCGGTGCCGGGCATCGGCCGCACGCTGCTCGCGACGTTCGATTACCGCTTCTGATGCGGCAAGCGCATCGCGAGCCATCACAATCTGTTGCGTACCTGGAGTGAAACGTGAGCGTATCGGACACAATCGACCTTCAACCGCCCGCCGTCGGCGAACACGAGACGCACGAAGCGCACGAACCGCGGCGGCTCGATGGCGATGAACTGAAACTGCGCCGGCAGCGCTCGCGTCGCGCGACGTTCATCAAATGGCTGCGCAAGGTGCATGGCTGGATCGGCTTGTGGGGCGCCGCGCTCGGTCTGCTGTTCGGCACGACCGGGTTCTTTCTGAACCATCGCGGCGGGCCCCTCAGGGTATCGACCGGCGAGCCGCAGGTGTCCGTCGTGCAGGTGCCGTTGCCGCAACCGGCGCCCGAGTCGCCGCGCGAACTCGCGAAGTGGCTCAGGCATGAGTTGAAAATCGCGGGCAATCCGGGCCGCGTGCAGAAGGAGTCAGGGCATCCGGTTGCGTGGGGCGATCGTAGCGTGATGCAGCCCGAGCACTGGCAACTGAATTTCGCGTCGCCGAAGGAGAATACCTCGGCCGAGTACTGGGTCGGCAATAACTATGTGACGGTCAAGCGCAGCGCCAACACCTTCCTCGCGATGTTGACGAACCTGCACAAGGGCGTCGGCCTGAGCGTTGGCTGGGTGTTGCTGATCGATACGCTCGCGGGCAGCATCATTCTGCTGTCGCTGACCGGCGTGTTGCTGTGGACCGAGTTGAACAGGCGCAAGACCGTCGGCGCGGTGCTCGTGCTTGGATCGATTGCGGCTGCCGTGTGCATGGGCATGATGTAAATGCGCGCATGGCCTGGCTATGCAGCGCAGGCCATGTTCGATGTTTCCGAAGCGCGACGAGCCCGTTTATCCGGGCTCGTCGCACGCGCTTACCTACGTTGCATCATGGCGTTTGCAGGGCCCCGTCGCGCAAGCGCGTTTGAGTCCACGTCGTGACCGTGTTTTCGCACGGATATTGGGCAGCTTGTGCTTCGTCGATGTCCACGCCGAGTCCCGGCTTGTCGTTGGCGTACACGTGACCGTTCCTGAATTCGGGTAAGCCCGGGAATACGTCGAGCAATGCGGCCTTCGGTCCCTTCAGTTCCTGAATCACGAAATTCGGCGGCTCGGTTCCCGACCATTCCTGAACGCCAAAATTGCGCGACGCCAGATCGATATGGATGTTCGCCGCATGCGCGAGCGGCGACATATCGCCGGGACCATGCCATGCCGTTCTCACGCCGAACTGCTCGGCGAAGATCTGCAATTTGCGGCCCGCGGTGATGCCGCCGATCTGGCTCAGATGAACCCGAATGAAGTCGATCAAGCGTTCCGTAATCAGGAAGCGCCATTCATAAGGATTATTGAAGAGTTCGCCTTGTGCCAATGGCGTCGTGGTCTTTTCCCGTAACTGGCGCATCCATTCGCCTTCTTCCAGCGCGATGGCGTCTTCGAGGAAGAACAGTTCGTATTGTTCGAGTTCGCGCGCGAACCGGATGGCCTCGACCGGCTTCAGCCTTTCGTGCACGTCGTGACACAGTTCGACGTCGAAGCCGACCCGGCTGCGGATGCCGTCGAACAACTTGAGCGTTTCGCGCTGGTACTTCCGGCTATCCAGATACACGCCATCGAGGGCGCCGGCCGGTGCGGTCGATGGCGCCTTGCCATACACGCCGCCGCCATAGCCGCCGCTCTGGCAGCGAATATGCGTGATGCCCTGCTCGCGGTACTTCTGGATGTTCTCGCAAAGCTCGCTGAGATCGCGGCCGTCGGCGTGACGGTAGATGGGCACGCCCTCGCGGCATTTGCCGCCGAAAAGCTGGTACAGCGGCAGGTTCGCCATCTTGCCCTTGATGTCCCACAGCGCCATGTCTACGCCGGAAATCGCGTTGTTTTCGATCGGGCCATTGCGCCAGTACGCGTTCTGGTGCATCAGTTGCCATGTTTCCTCGATCGCTTCGGCGTCGCGGCCGATCAGCAACGGCCGCAAATACTCCTCGATCAGACACTTGACGGCAAGGTGACGGTACGCGAACGTCGCGCATCCAAGGCCATATAGGCCCGGCTGATTCGTCTCGACCTTCACGACGATCAGGTTGATGCCTTCGGGCGCGGTCAGGATAACCTTGACATCGGTAATAAGCGTAGCCATTTCAGTTTCTCGGTAGCGGCGGAGTTAGTGGGTTTCCGTGGCGGCCGGCAGTGCCCCGTCGCGCTGTGCGCGTTGCGCCGGAGCGCCGGGAAGCAGCATCGTCAGGATCACGGACAACAGCAGCGTGACCGCCATGAAGACATAGGAAGCGGCGGGGCTGCCGGTCGCGCCGTTCAGGTAGCCGACCAGCCACGCGCCGAGGAATGCGCCGAGTGCGCCGCTCGCATTGATGAAGCCGATCGCGCCGCCGAGCACGTTGCCGGGAATCAGTTCCGGCACGAGCGCGAAGAACGGTCCATATGGTGCGTACATCGTGGCGCCTGCCACGACGAGCAGCCAGAACGAAATCCAGAAATGCGCGCTGCCGATCAGGAACGATGCGACCAGCGCGAGCGTGCCCGTCAACAGCAGCGGCCAGACGAACAGTTTGCGATTGCGCGTCTTGTCCGAGAGCCAGGACGCAATCAGCATCAGCGCGATGGCGCCGACATAGGGCACGGCCGCGAGCCAGCCGACCGAGACGATGTCGATTTGCGCTGCCATCTTGAGGATCGACGGCAGCCACATGATGAAGCCGTACACGCCGACGCTCCACAGCGCATGAATCGAGCAGAACTTCAGAACCGTCGGCGAACGGAAGGCTGCCTTGTAGTCGCGCACCGGCGCGATATGGGCCTGCTCGGCGACGAGGCGCCTTTCGAGTTCGGCCTTTTCGGCGTCGCTCATCCAGGGCGCGTCGGCGGGACGGTCCCGGACCGTGAACCACCACACGATGGCCCAGACCAGCGCGGGCATGCCTTCGAGCACGAACATCTCACGCCATCCGAAGCTATGCACGAGGTAGCCCGATACCACCGACATCCACAGCACCGTCACCGGGTTGCCGAGGATCAGATAGGTGTTCGCGCGCGAGCGTTCGCTGCGCGTAAACCACCGGCTGATGTAGAGCAGCATCGACGGCATCACGGCGGCCTCGACCACGCCGAGGACGAAGCGCAGCGCCATCAGCATCGGAATGTTGCTCACCACGCCGGTTGCGGCCGCGCAGATTCCCCACAGGATCAGGCTGAAAAAAATCAGCTTCCTGACGCTGTGGCGCTGCGCATAGATTGCGCCGGGCACCTGAAACAGGCAGTAGCCGAGGAAGAACAGCGAGCCGATCAGTGACGACATGCCGTGCGAAATGCCGAGGTCCTTGTCGATGCCGGCCGCCGAGGCAAAACCGTAATTGGCACGGTCGAGATAGGCGAGACTGTACGTGATGAAGATGATGGGCATGAGATACCACCACCTTTGTGTTGCAACGGGTTTGACGTCTTCCATGATGTCTCCTGGGTTAATGCGGCATACTAATTAAATGGTCGACTCACCCGCTCGGGTGAGTCGTGTCCTGTCCTGATGGGTTTTTCCGAAGGTGTTCCGCTTCAGAGTACGGCGAGCCAGCCGCCGTCGACGAAGATGATTTGCCCGTTCACGTAGCTCGATGCCGGCGACGACAGATAGACCGCGGTGCCGACGAGTTCTTCCGGCTTGCCCCAGCGTTGGGACGGGTTGCTGCTCTTCACCCACGCATCGAAACTCGCATTCTCGATCAGCGGCTTGTTCATGTCGGTCAGGATGTAGCCCGGCCCGATCGCGTTCGCCTGAATGTTCGACGACGCCCACTCGGCGCTCATGGCACGCGTCAGCATCTTGATGCCGCCTTTGGCCGCGGTATAGGCGCCGACGGTTGCGCGCGCCGCTTCGCTCGTCAGCGAGCCGATATTGACGATCTTGCCGCCGGTGCCGCGCGCGATCATGCGCTTCGCGGCATGCTTCGCGACGATGAACGCGCTCGTCAGATTGGTGTCGATCACGCGTTGCCAATCGGCGAGTTCGAGTTCGACGAGCGGCTTGCGAAACTGAATGCCCGCGTTGTTGATGAGGATGTCGATCTGCATGCCGGCCGCGTCCCACGCCTCGAAGGCCGCCACGACCGCTGCTTCGTCGGTCACGTCGAAGGCGCGCCCCTGCACGTCCAATCCGTTTGCGGCGAGACGCTCGACCGCGTCCGCCACCGTGTCCGCGCGCGTGCCGTTCAGTACGACGCGCGCGCCGGCCGTCGCGAGACCTTCCGCGAGCGCGAAGCCGATACCGCGGGCCGAGCCGGTCACGAGCGCGGTGCGCCCGGTCAAGTCAAAAAGCTGGGTCATCTCATCTTCCTTTTCAATGTGTCGAAACCGGGCGTACGGGCGCCCCTCGCGGCCCGTTATGCGGGCGCGATGCATGCGTCGTCGTAGAGGCGAATCGGCTCAGGCCGGCTTGCCGTTCACCGTCGATGCGAGTTTGGCCCGATCCTCGAAATCCTGTTCCGCGCGCCGGATCAGCGTGAGCACCGCCTGTTCGGCGGCAACGCCGTCGCCTTGCTCGATCGCGACGCACAGGGCCTCGTGCATCGGCAGCGAACGCGCGGGGCCGCCGGCGATTTCGGAACTCAATTCGAAGCTCGTGCGCAGAATCGCCGATAGCGCGTTCTGCATCTGTTCGACGAACTGGTTGTGGCAAGCGGTGAGAATCGCGCCATGAAATGCGAGGTCGGCCGGCACATATTCGCCGTGGCCGGCAACCGCCCGCTCCATCGCGTTATAGGCGCGGCGGATGGCTTTTTTGTCTTCAGCCGTGGCGCGCAAGGCGGCGAGCCTGGCCGCATTGGGCTCGATGATCAGACGCAATTCCATCAGGTCCTGGATCAGGCTCGCATCGGCGCTGCTCGCGCGAGCCCGCCAGGTCATCACGTCCGGATCGAACAATTGCCACTGCGACCGGGGCAGGACGACCGTGCCGTACCGGCGCCGGACCTGAAGCATGCCCTTTGCCGACAGCGACTTCATGGTCTCGCGGATCGTGATCCGGCTCACCTGCAGTTGTTCGGCCAGTTCTGGTTCGGACGGAAGAACGTCGCCCGGAGCGAATTTGCCGGAGCAGATTTGCTCGCCCATCTGATTGAGAACCTGTCGATGCAGGGTCGCCATGCTACCTTCTCTATGTCATACGTATGATGTAGAAAGATAAGCGTGGTGCATTTTCCTCGCAATCAGGGTTGACCCTGGCGAGAGGTGGGGGCGTGGCTCGTCAGGTTGATTGCTTACTTGAGATAAAAATTAGTCCAATTCCTATAGACCGTGGGGTGGGGGCTTTCGATACTGTGGGTTCGCCCGTCGCGCCAAGGGCGTCAGCACGAAATCCGATTGACAGGAGAAAGCCAGGAATGCCCGCTAGACGCACACACAAGGTTGGCAACCATATCGTGGAGATCAATCAGCCAGGCCTCACCAGCGCCGGCAGAATCCCGACCTATGCACTCTGCTCGGCCGAGCGCTGGGGGATGCGCTTTTCTGACCTGGATCCGGAGCGCAAGGGGAAGCTTATGTTTCCGGTTGCCAGGGATTACGCGTTTGCGGTGGAGTCGCTGTTCGAGAAGATTCAGTGGGGGAATACTTTCTTTGGGAAAGGGGGGCCGGAGAAGGTGCTCAGGTGGCCGATTGACCGATCGGGACAAGACTTTCTGATTGAAGCGATAAAGCCGCTCATTACGAAGGCGATGACCGATCGACCGGAGGCTGGGGGTATGCCAGGGAAAGCGGTACCTCAGGCAATCTCCCTGGATGTAGCGCAAAGTTCAGCCTCCGAGCAGGGCTTCTTTGATTCCGCGAACTGGAGTCTGCTCCTGTATCTCAATGATCTTAAAGACCTCATTCTTATGAGCCGGTTAGCGGACGAGGATGCGGGTCAACGCTATCTGCGCTTCAGAACGCTCAAGGCATTTGTCGATACGATTTACCACGAGTCGCGACATTGCCAGCAATGGTTCTGGAGCTACGCGATGGCGCAGCAACATCCGGATAATTTCCCTGATACACGGATCGATCAGTGGCCGGGTGCTGTAGTCGCAGATAGCGATGATGGACTTGTCGCAGTTGAGCTCGCCAGAAAAACCACCATACCTGACGATCCCTTGATGCTGGCGAGTATCAAACGTATAGCCATCGCGCAGTATGTCTGGGTACTCAATCTCTGGCGTACTGGCAGGGTTAGGCCGCCAGGCTATCTGTCCAGCACGCAGTCACTGGAAAGTGAATTCGAAAAGGTCAGGGAACTGGCAGTCGATCTTCTACAGAAATCAGGTTACGGCGGCACTCCGATCATGATCGACAGCATGGTGGCCGAGCCTAACAGATGCTCAGAGGACTACCGGGGACGTCCCTGGGAAAACGATGCGTTTTACTGTGGAGATATGGCAGGTGCCTATTTCATGCAAGCCGGTCACTATGGGATTTATACGCATGCGGAAGATGAGTGCAGTGCTCCTTATGCCTTTGCTCATGAGCATCCCGATTCTTCGGGCACAGAGCAGCCCATTGCCAGTCAAGGAGAGTGACGTGCAGGACATTCCGAAACCCATGTCCGTGCAGGAGCAGGCGCAACTGTTTCCGTTCTTCGAAGCCGGGCTGGCCTGGGCAACAGGTACACTTTCATTCGACGAGATAGTCCGTCGATTCGGAAAACCGAAGAAATACGATAACCCTGGCGTTACCACAGTCGACTACACTTATTTCCTTGGGGATAACGTATCGATCAAATTCATGTTCGACAGGTTATATCCCGTAGACGGACAGCCTAGTGTCAAGACGGCCCTGATCGGTGTTGACAGTCTAACGACGACCGACATTCCGAAGGAAAGCTATGAGGCCAGGCTGAACCTGCATCGCGTGGTCAGAGGAGAGTCGATTGACGGTGTGCGTAACGAGCGAAGCTCCTACTTTTCACCTCGAGGCGTAATCATTGGGGGTGACCCCGACACTGTCGATTTTGTCTATCGTCAACTACTACCACCTGATTCCCTATACGACGTGTATGTCACAGTGACATATAAAGGAAAATACGGACACGACGGTCCCGAATTCCGAAGCCTGCAAAACCCGCGCGACCTGCGCAGTATCAAGATCACCCGCTGGTATTTAACGCCGGAGCAACTTGAGCAGCGTTACCTTGCCAAACGCCAGAAGTACGGCATGATGAACCTGCGCACCGGCATGGTGTGCCCTGAAACAGGCCTATGGGAAAGCTGGACGCAAGCCGGAATAGTTGGCAAGGCAGTGGTACGCGCTGGCGACAGGTTCAAGCCACACCTACGACTCGACATGCCGCCTGCTGAAGTGCGCTGGATGTGGGCCGGTGAGTATCGCCCGGAGCGGTTGGCTTGATCCGATCCATAAATCGCGGTGTGTCCAATTTTACTGTGGAGATATGGCCGGTTGCTATTTCATGCAAGCCGGCCATTACGGGCTTTACACGCATGCGGAAAATGAGTGCAGTGTTCCTTGTGTTTTTGTTCATGAGCATCCCGACTCTTCAAGCGCAGACCATTCTGCCTTCAGCGACGGGAAGTGACTTGCAGGACATTCCCAAACCCATGTCCGCTCGGGAACAGGAACAACTGTTGCGCTTCACAGAAATCGGCCTGCAATGGATCGCAGGGCAAATCACGTTCGATGACGTAACACGGCGCCTTGGCAAACCGCAATATCAATCGGAACAGATAGACCTGGTTAAATACGCGTATTACCAGGAAGGTGTGATGTCGATTTACTTCATCTACAACAAGCTCAAGCTAGTCGATGGAAAACCCTGTATCGATTCCTTTGCCATCAAGATCAGCGATGACATTCACACAAACATACCCTACGAACGCTTCGAAAGCCTGGGTCTGCACCGTCTGGTCCGGGGCGAATCGATAGACGGTGTACGCATCGAACAGGGAGACTTTTTCGTACCAGTCGGAGTCGCCGATGCATCAAGGTTTTACCCCGAGAATTTCTTCGGGTTCAACTATCGTCTTCCAATGCCGCCAGATTCGCTTTTTGATGTGTATGTGGGTCTCGGCTATCTGGGCGAATGGAGAGATCAGGGTGGCGGAGAGGCGAAGCTTTCGAAAGTACGAAAGGCCGTTGATTTACGTAACCTCGGCATCAGCCGTCACTATCTGACACCCGAAGAACTGGAACAACGCCACCTCGCCAAGCGCCAGAAGTACGGCATGATGGATTTGCGCACCGGCATGGCGTGTCCTGAAACAGGCCTATGGGAAAGCTGGACGCAAGCCGGAATAGTCGGCAAGGCGGTGGTACGAACTGGCGACAGGTTCAAGCCACACCTACGACTCGACATGCCACCTGCTGAAGTACGCTGGATGTGGTCCGGCGAATATCGCCCGGAACGACTGGCCTGATCCGATCCGACCATAAAAGCAGCGGGTCCAAGTCAACCCACCGCATGGCCTCGCTCCATGCGTGATATATATTCGTCTGTCGTTACCTTCTTCAACGAACGCATACCGCGCAACGCTCGCCGCGATCGACCGCGAACCTGCCAATTGCGTCGAACATGGTCCCGCGCCACCCCACACGAGTCCCCATCCGAAACCCATTCAGAGCCATACGGAAATGAAAAAAACATCACGCCGTCATTTTCTTTTGTTGAGCGTCAGCGCGGGTTCAGCGCTCGCACTGTCCCGCACCGCTTTCGCGGCCAGCCCGGCCAATATGCTGAGCGAATCCGATCCGCAAGCGAAGGCGGTCGGCTATACCGAGGACGCATCGAAAGTCGATAAGGCGAAATTCCCGAACTTCGCGGCCGGGCAATCGTGCGCGACGTGTTCGCTATTCCAGGGCAAGGCGTCGGATACGTACGGCGGCTGCACGTTGTTCGGCGACAAGCAGGTCGCGTCGCGTGGCTGGTGTAGCTCGTATTCGAACATGTAAGCGAACATGCAAGCGGGCACGATAACGCAATGACACCATGACGCAATAACGCGTCGCCCGCCTTCCTCGAACGATATCGAGCGCCCCGCCTACATCAACGCCTTCAACACCAGTTGATACGACCGGCCAATCCACACCGCCGCATCACGATGATCGCGCAAGGCATCGCCGGTATTCGGATGCAGAAACACGTCGAGCGCGCCGTGATTGAGCGTGAGCCAGCCGACCACGTCGCCGAACTGCGCCTGCGTGAACGCGAGCTGATACGACCACATCGGATGCGGGCCGACCGGCCGTTCGTGAAAGCGGCCGATCTGCAGCTTGTCGCCCCAGTGTGCCGCGATCTGCTCGCGTAACGTCCATGCGGCGTCGCGGCTTGCTGCATCGAAATAGATGTGTGCGTGCCAGCTTTCGATAGCTGACGAATCACGAAAGATCGTATCGGTGTTCATGCTGTACCTGTCTTTATCCGACATTCATTCTGCTTCGCTTTCCGCCGCGGCGCGCGGTGCGAGGCGCATGTGAAACTGGGTCTCATCCTCGCCGACGGTCTCGAAGCCGAGGCGCTCGTACAGCCGTTTCGCGCGATTGCCTTTGAGTACGTGCAATGTGACCGGCAGCGCGTCGGCCTCGGCGGCGCGCAGCACGATGCGCAGCGCCTGCCCGCCGATGCCGCGCCCTTGCAACGCCGGCGCGATCTGCAATTGTTCGACGAACCATCCGTTGTCGCTGTGATACGCCTTGAGCAGACCCGCGGGCGCGCCGTCGATGCAGATCACCTGCGCCACCTCGTAGCGATGCAGCAGGCGCGCGCGATGGGCGTCGGCGTCGGTCGGTTCGCCGGCGCGGTCGAGATGCTCGGTCATCGTGGCCTTGCGTAGCGCGAGCAGAAACGCTTCGTCGTCGGGGAGCGCGGGACGCAGGCTCAGGCTGGATCGTTCTGCTGTGAATCGGGCGGACATATCGGCAATTTTTTCGGCGCGTTCGGGCGCGTTTCGGCGCATGGAGCGCGAATAAGAATTGTCGCGCCGGCCGCGTCTTTTTACCACGCGATCATCCCGGCCTTGCCACTTTGTCATGCAACGCGGACATCCGGCGCTCGAACGAGCCGTCACGCGCGAGGCGTGCGTTCCGGCGATAGAAGATGTTTGCGGGCGGGCGCAAACGTATCACCGCGAGCGCTACAAGAAAAAATGCCCGCACGTTCCCTCCACTTACGTCTGACCAAAGTCCCGTTGTTACATCGATTCGGCAAATTAACCCGCCAATGCCCCTCGCTTCGCGCAATTGCTTCCGTATGTGCTCGCCTACACTGTTTTCCATGGAGCGACAAATCACCGAGCCCATCGACGCACTCTTCCTCTGCGTCGTGTTTGAACCGTACCGTTGATGGCCGTACGCCGTGGCAGTCGAGCGCGGCGAGCAGCAGGGCAGTGGCAGTTCGCAGTGAGCAGTTGCATGGGTAGTACGCAGTAGACGCACCGCAGTAGAGGCAGTGAACACACCGCGCAATCCACCCAGAAAAACAGGCGCGAATCAGCAGGGGGCGGCCAGGCGCAGTTAAAAACGAGGGGCCGGCTGTATGCAGTAGCAGTACCCGCGCATACGGTAGAAATTGCAGTCGCCGTAAAGTAGCGGGTTGAAGCGAATGTTTCAAACAATGTTTGACGCAGCAGTCATCGCGGTAGCAGTACACGTAGCAACAGCTTTGCAGGTTTGGTGGTTAGAAGTCGGCAGGCTCCACGCACATGTACGACGGTTCCATCCTGTCAGCCCTGTTCCTCGCGGAACAGGGTTTTTTTTCGTCATCGTGGATTGCTCGACTTGTTTCCGGCGGGTTCGAACCGATATGCGGGCATTGCATTCTGCGCTACGGTCAGGCAATGTCGGGCAACGCAGCAACGCATAGTGCGTTGCGTGGTGAACTGACGGGCGCCAGATGCGTCGGATGAGAGAGAGCGGCGTTTGCCGCCGGCGCGGGCCGGAATCGGGCCGCGCAGGAGCAGTGAGAAGGAGGATGAATCGATATGTCCAGTAAATCGCGAGTTCGCAAGCACGGCCGGTCGGCCATGTCCCCGTTATTGCGCGCGTTGACCCATAGCCGCACCGCCCACGAACCGGTCACGCAGACGATGCTGCTGCAAGCCTATGCCGCGCTCGATGCTTTCCGCCGCGGCCACGGCGCGCGCGGCTCGCATACGACACTGAGCCGGCATCTGCTGATATCGCGGGAACTGGCGCGGCTTGGTCTCGGCGAGGACGCGTTTGCCGACATCGAAAGCGCGCATGCGGCGATGGTGCGGCTCGACGCGCGCGAGCGCGAAAGCGGCCGCTGGTTGCTCGAAGACGATGACTACGCGCGCCTGTGTACCGCGCTGGCGATTTTCGACGGCCAGTTGTCGGCGGCCTCGCTGAGCGAAATCGCGAACGCGGAAGCGAAAATGATTGAACGTCTGATGCGGTCCGCGCAGGTGCATTCGCTCGCCGAAGCGGTCTGAGCGAGCGGCAACACACCGACACACAGCATACGAAAAACGAAAAACGCCCCAACGTGGGGCGTTTTTCGTATTCGGCGCGCGTGAGGCAAAAACGCGCGCAAGACAAGACACATCCAGCCCTGGTCGTCAGTCGTTGTACTGCGTAACGTCGTGGAACGCGATGCCGTCCCGTCCGCCGCCAAGATCGATGAGCCGCGAGCCGCCCGTGGCCAGCGCCGGGAACGGGCAGTTCGTGCAACTCTGTGTGCCCGATGCATCCACGCCCGCGCTGACCGTCGTCTGATATTGCCCCACCGTCGTGTTGTTCGGCTGGCCGACCGAGAAACCGTCCACGGCGTCCAGACCCGCTGTTGTCTGCGCGGTCGCCTGAATCTGCGCCGACGTGACCAGATACGCGAGATTCATCCCGTTGACGAGGCTCGACCACGTCACGCTCAGCGCGTACTGCGCGGCGGCGAGTTGCGTGCCCGGCGTGAGGAACTGCGTCGTCGCGCCGTTCATTACCAGCGACGGCCAGGCGACCGAGCCGCCGGCCGCCGCGCCGAGCGGACTGCCCGGATTGATGACCGCCGCTTGCCCGAGCTGCGCGCCGTTCTTGTCGTAGAACGTCACGGTGTAGGTCGAGTAGAGCGGCACGCTGCCCGCATCGAGCGCTTGCGCCGCGTAGTCGCCGCTCGACGCGGGCGGCGTGAAGTTCGCCGTCGACGAGAGCGATTGCCACGACCAGCGGTATAGCGAGGTGTTGCTCGCGGTCGTCGCGGGCGCAATGGGCGGCGCGCTCAGCGTGCTATCGGCAAGACCGAGCGTGCCGCTGCCCGACGCGCTGCGCGGCATCAGCCATACGGGTGCGGCAAGGCCCGGCCCCGTGACCGACGCCGAATAGACGTTCGGATTCGCGGTGGCCGGAATCGAAATGTCGAGCCCGGATTCGTAGCGGTTCACGTCGTTCAGGCGCGTATCGAGGAACGTGCGGCGCTCGATTTGCGACTTGATCGCCACCGCGAACGACGACTGATCGCCGATCAGGTCCCAGCCGAGCTGCGCGCCGTTCGCGAGCGCGACCGGCGTGGCGACTGGCTGCGCGATGCTGTAGAGCACGGCGGGCGTGCCGCTCGCCAGCGTGAGCGGCAACTGCACGAGCGCGAGCTGCTGGCCGTTGCGCGCGAAAAAGGCGAGCGTCTTCGGCGAACCGAACACCGCACCGGTCAGCACCGCGTCCGTCAGGCCGTGCGCGATCGCAAGATCGGTCGAACCGCTTTCCTTGTAGGCGGCGTCGATGGCGGGCGCGCACGACGCGTTGAGCGTGCCGCTCGCGGCACACGCGGTAAGCAGCGCCGCGAGCGGCTCCAGATAGTTCGCCGCTACCGGCGACGCGGCGAGCACTGTGCCCTGCGCGGTCTTGTTGTCGAGCGCGACGGCCGTGCCCAGTGCCGCGTTCGACACGAGCGACGAGCCGCCGTTGGCGCTCGTCACGACCGAGACCGAATCGATCACCGCATCGGCGCCCGTGTGATTCGGCGTGAACGCGGTGCCGACCGGATCGAAGCCGGCCATCTGGATGCCGTTCTGCGCGAGCAGGTTCGCGAGGATCGTGTCGAGTGTGATCGTGGCGATCTGCACGGACGGCAGCGTGACTTTCGCGAGCGCGCCGCTTGCGGCGAGATCGAGCGGGTTGCCCGAACTCGTGAGCATCGCGGCGAGCGCGGTGGTCAGCGTGGTGACGTTGGCGACGGCCGGCGCGCTGCCGGCCGGCAGCCGCGCGACGACGGATGCGAGCGGCGCGGCAAGGCCGCCCGGTGCGCTGGCGATAATGAAAAACGGCAAGGTCATACCCTTGACCGCGATGCTGTACGCACCCTGCGTGTCGGTCGTGGCGGTGGCCTGCTTGCCGGCCGCGTCGATCAGCGTGACGCTGGCGCCGACGAGCGCAGTGCCGGCCGCGACGGTGCCGCTTATCGAGGTCGCGGTCGCGGGCGGCGTGCCCGACGATCCCGAGCCGGCATCGCCGCCCCCGCCGCAGCCGCCGAGTTGGAAAAAGACAAAGGCGATGGCGGCTGCGATGCCGGTGCGCACGGTCGGTCGATGCATGAAGTCCCCTGAGGCTCGGATTGTTCGATTTGTCGCGATGCCCGTGCATGAGGCGAGGCCGCGAATCGCGGTCACGCGGTGATGCGGTTTGGCGGCGGGATGGTGAAGCGGCCGTTTTAGCGCGGGTTCGAGCGATCCCGGAGAATACTTCAAAGCGGCGTCGGCGTGTCGCGTGTGCACATGAGCTGTGCGGGCTGCTTATCAGGTTGTCGATGGGCTGCCTGCGGGTACGGGCGTACGCGTGTACGAGTGTCCGCAAAAGCCCGGCCAAACGCCCGGCGCAAACGCATGGCGCGCGGCCCCGCGCACGCCGCCGCGCGTTTGCCGCTGTCATTCTCGCTTGCTAGACTGGCTTGGCCTGTTTGCCGCCGCTGCGCGCCGTGGTATGCGCTGCGCGCGCCGGCGCTCGGCATCGACCACCGACGCTCCCTGACGACAACTGGAAACGCCATGTCCTATATGCTCCTCATCGTCGAACCCCCGAATCAACGCGCCGAACGTGGCGAAGCCGCGGGCCGCGAAGTCTACGGCCAGATGGTGCAGTTCGCCGAGGGCCTGAAGGCGCGCGGCAAGCTGCTCGCGGCCGAATCGCTGACGTCGCAGAGCGACGCCGTGCGCGTGCAGGTGCGCGACGGCCAGCCGAAGCTCGTCGACGGTCCGTTCGCCGAGGCGAAGGAAATGATCGGCGGCTTCTTTCTGCTCGACTGCGAGACGCGCGAAGAGGCATTGGCGATCGCCGAGGCCTGCCCGGCCGCCGCGTGGTGCACGGTCGAGGTCCGCCAGCTCGGGCCGTGCTTCAAGTAGCCGCACGCGCATCTTTTAAGTACTTTCCCTGGGGCCCTGTCGCGGATGTCGATCGGGCCGCGCATGGCTCGTCGTGTGAATAAGGAGCGAACCTGGACGGCCTGGGGCTTGGGGCCTGGTGTGGCCGCCGCCGGATCGCGACCGACTCAGAACATCAATCATTCATAAAAAATGGAGCAACGACGATGCGATTCATGATCCTGGTCAAGGCCACGGCCGCGAGCGAAGCGGGCGAGATGCCCGAGGCGTCGCTGATCGCCGCGATGGGCGCGTACCACGAACAGCTGGCCCAGGCCGGCGTGCTGCTCGACGCAACCGGTTTGCAGCCGAGTTCGAAAGGCTGGCGCGTGCGCTACAGCGGCGGCCAGCGCACGGTCGTCGACGGGCCGTTTGCGGAAACCAAGGAACTGATTGCCGGCTACACGCTGATCCAGGTGCGCTCGCGCGAGGAAGCGATGGAGTGGGCGCGGCGTTTTCCCGCGCCGTTCGGCGAACAGGCCGAGGGCGAGATCGAAGTGCGGCAACTGTTCGAACTCGACGACTTCGAGCCGGGCCCGGAAATAGACAACTTCCGCAAACTGGAAGAACAACGGCGCTGAAACGGCGCTGAACGCGCGAGCCTCTCCGACTACCGACTGGACGCCATCATGCACAAGCAGATCTACATCAATCTCGCGGTCGACGACCTCGAACGCTCGAAAGCGTTTTTCAGCGCGCTCGGCTTAAGCTTCGAACCGCGCTTTTCCAATGAGCAGGCCGCGTGTCTGGTTCTCGGCGAGAACATCTTCGCGATGCTGCTCGTCAAGAACATGTTCAAGGATTTCACGCACAAGCCGCTTGCCGATCCGAAGACAGGCACCGAGGTGCTCGTGTGCCTGTCGTGCGAGAGCCGCGAGGAAGTGGACGCGCTCGTCGCGAAGGCGCTGGCCGCGGGCGGCACCGCGCCGCGCGCGCCGCAAGACCACGGCTTCATGTACGGGCACGGCTTCGAGGACCCCGACGGCCATATCTGGGAACTCGCGTACATGGACCCGAACGCGCAGCCACCGGCAGCGGCTCAGGCCTAAGGCGAAGTCCGTGACGATACAGGCCACCCATCGTGCGATCGAGGCTGTTTGGCGCATCGAGGCCGCGAAGGTCATCGCGCACGTCGCGCGGATCGTGCGCGACGTCGGGCTGGCCGAGGAACTCGCGCAGGATGCGCTGGTGGCCGCGCTCGAACATTGGCCGGACGCGGGCGTGCCCGACAATCCCGGAGCCTGGCTGATGACGACCGCGAAAAACCGCGCGCTCGACCGCTTGCGCCAGGACGCGCTGCATGCGCGCAAGCGCGAGGAGCTGGGCCACGACCTCGACGCGTTCGAGGCGCACGTGGTGCCCGATTTCGTCGATGCGCTCGATGCCGCGCGCGCCGACGACATCGGCGACGATCTGCTGCGGCTCATCTTCACCGCGTGCCATCCGGTGCTCTCGACCGATGCGCGCGTCGCGCTCACGCTGCGCCTGCTCGGCGGCCTCACTACCGAGGAAATCGCGCGCGGCTTTCTCGTGCCCGAGCCGACCATCGCGCAGCGGATCGTGCGCGCGAAGCGCACGCTGTCGGCGGCACGCGTGCCGTTCGAAGTGCCGCAGGCCGACGCGCGCGCGGTGCGCCTTGCGTCGGTGCTGCAGGTGATCTATCTGATCTTCAACGAAGGCTATTCGGCCACGGCCGGCGACGACTGGATGCGTCCCGCGCTATGCGAGGAAGCGCTGCGGCTCGGCCGCGTGTTGAGCGGGCTCGTGCCCGGCGAAAGCGAGGTACATGGCCTCGTCGCGCTGATGGAGATTCAGGCCTCGCGCATGCGCGCGCGCACCGATGCGCAGGGGCGTCCCGTGCTGCTGCTCGATCAGGATCGCAGCCGCTGGGACCCGCTGCTGATCCGCCGCGGACTCGCTGCGCTGGAGAACGCGCATGCGCTCGGCGGCGCGAGCGGGCCGTACGCGTTGCAGGCCGCGCTCGCCGCGTGTCATGCGCGCGCGCGGCGCGCCGACGAGACCGACTGGGCGCGGATCGTCGCGCTCTACGATGCGTTGGCGCAGGTTGCGCCGTCGCCGGTGGTCGAGTTGAACCGCGCGGTGGCGGTGGGGATGGCGTTCGGCGCGGCGGCCGGCCTCGAGATTGCCGATGCGCTCGCCGCCGATGCGGCGCTCGCGAATTATCACTGGCTGCCGAGCGTGCGCGCCGATCTGCTCGTCAAGCTCGGCCGCATCGACGAAGCGCGCGCCGAGTTCGAGCGCGCGGCCGCGATGACGCGCAATGCGCGCGAGCGTGAGTTGCTGCTCGACCGTGCGCGCGGGCTGGCGAATTGAAGCTTATTTGACGCTCATGTATTGAAGCGCGCGCCGCTGCAAGGCAGCTTGCTTCGCGCTTACCGCGCAACGTACGTTGCCGCAAATACGGCAACCCGTACCGCAACAAGCGTGCTAAGTGTGCCGGCCTCAACGCATCAATTGCCGCCTGTTCTCCGAGGCGACGCTTTGCTGGTCGTCGCCGGGCGGCGCGCGGGTCCGCTGGCCTCAATCTTAGCGTGTGACGACCGGCGTGCGCTGTCGCTTCAATGCAGACCCGACGCGAGCCACGTCCGCACGAGCGGAAGCAGATGTTCGCCACCGAGCATGCCGAGCAGTCCGACGAGCGCGACGGTCGGCGGCGCGGGCGATTTCACGTCGAGCACGCTGTAGAGCAGCCCGACCAGCACACCGGCGGCGAGCGAGATCAAATACGCTTTCATGGTTCGGGTACCTATGCGAAGGTTGGCGGGGGCGAGCGGTTCGTCAGTGCTCGTTCATGCGAATCACGACGCGGCCGCGCGTGCCGCTTGCGACCGCTTCATACGCTTCGCGCGCGCGTTCGAGCGGGAATTCCTGCGCGATGGCGGGAGCGCTCAGCTTGCCGTTTTCGAAGCCTTCGACGAGCGCCGTCATCAGCGGCGCCGATTCCGCGACGCCGAGCTTCGCGCTGTCCACACCGAGCAATTGTGTCTCGTTGTGATAGAAATCGATCAGATCGAATTCGACTCGGCGCTTGCCCGTGCCGCTGATTTCGAGCACGCGGCCGCGCCGTTTCGCGAGACTCAGCGCGGTTTCGAACGCGACGCCGCCAACCGTGTCGTAGACCACGTCTGCGCCCGCGCCGCCGGTCAGTTCGCACAGGCGTTCGGTGGCGCGTTCGTCGAACGGCACGTAGGCGTCGATGAGGCGGCCAGCTGGCGTGTTCGCATCGAGCGGACGACGGTCGAGCGCGATCACGCGCGCGCCGCGTGCCTTCGCAATCTGCACGACCGCACCGCCGACGCCGCCGCCCGCGCCGATCACGGCAATCGTTTCGCCGGCCTGCACGCGCGCGTATTCGACGGTGCCGAGCCACGCGACCACGAAGTTCACGCCGATCGCCGCCGCTTGCGCGTGACTCAGCGTGGCAGGCTTGCGCGACAACGCCGCGAGCGGCACCTCGATGAACTCGGCATGCGTGCCGTCGCGCGTGAAGCCGATGTCGCCGCCGGTGCCCCACACCTCGGCGCCGAGCCAGTCCTGCGGGCCATCCACGACCACGCCGCTGAAGTCGCGACCGGGTATGCGCGGCAGGGCCGTGTGTTCGAAGTGTCCCGACACGTTCTTTACGTCGCTCGGATTGACCGAGGCCGCCATGGCACGCACGACCGCGTGCTGCGCATCGGCCTGCGGCGTCGGCAGATCGACGTATTCGAGCACTTCAGGGTTGCCAAAGGATTTGAACTGGATCGCTTTCATCGTGCGTTGCTCCGGTTGTTTGCGCTGCGTCGTGCAGCGAATGGAGCCTAGTCTAAGTGACGCAGGCAAAGGCATCAGGACAAGGGTTTTCGAATTTCGGACAAGACGCGGGTTGGCGCAGCCGGGTCCGGCTAACCGGTTATCGGGGCAAAGCGATGTCCGCTAAATGACCGTTGTTCAAAACACTCAATAACAACACCTGAAATCTTGGCGAAAGCTTCCCACCCTAGAATCGCGAGTCATCAAAAGGTACTTAAAAAACGCGGTATTCAGGGCGCACGGGGAAAAAAATGAACTTGGCGAAAGGCCTCTTCTTATCCGCACTTGGCTTGCTGACGAGCAGCGCCTATGCGCAGAGCAGCGTCGCACTCTACGGCTCCATCGACGAAGGGCTCGAATACGTCAGCAACATCGGAGGCCACTCCGCCTACGCTTTGGTGAGCGGCACCCAGCAACTCGGCAATCGCTGGGGACTGAAAGGAAGAGAGGACCTCGGCGGCGGTCTCAGCGCGGTCTTTCAACTCGAAAACGGTTTCAGCATCAACAACGGCAGCGCATTGCCGAACGGACAATTGTTCGGCCGTCAGGCCTATCTCGGCCTCGCGTCGAACCGCTTCGGCACGCTGACGTTCGGGCGGCAATACGATTCGATCGTCGACTACGTCTCGCCGCTCACCGCCGCGGGCGCTTGGGGCGGCACGCTGTTCTCGCATCCGTTCGATGCCGACAACGTCAACGAATCGTTCCGTATCAACAATGCGGTGAAATACAGCAGCGCCGATTACGCGGGATTGCAGTTCGGCGGCCTGTATGGATTCAGTAATCAGGCAGGCGCCTTCGCCGACAACCGCGCCTGGAGCCTCGGCGCGCGCTATCTGAACGGGCCGCTGTCGGTTGCCGCCGCGTATCTGGACATCGATGGCGCGAGTGCCAACTCGAGCGGCGCCGTCGTCGGTTCGCCGTATCTGTCGGCGGAGCAGCGCGTCGCGGGCGTCGGCGCGAACTATTCGATCGGACCCGCGGTGCTCGGCCTCGTGTACACGCACACCGATATCGTCGATCGTCCGACCGTGCCTGCCAGCACCGTGAAGTTCGACAACTTCGAATTCAACGCGAAGTACAACATCACGGCCGCATGGTATGTCGCCGCGATGTATCTTTACACCGACGAGTCGATTTCCTATTTGGGCGTCCGCAATTCGCCGCACCGCAATCAGTTTGGCCTGATGGCCGACTATCGGCTCTCGAAGCGTACCGACCTGTACGCGCAGGGCGTCTATCAGAAAGCCTCGGGGCACGACGTGTTCGCGGCGATCGGCGACAATGCCGAATCGTCGTCGAAGAACCAGGCGGTGGCGCGCGTCGGTATTCGCACGTCGTTCTAACTTTTTGGCGTAGTCGGCGTAGTTATAGAAAAAGCCTGCAATCCTCACCGGGTTGCAGGCTTTTTCATTTCATCACGACACCTTGCTCACGCACCGGACTCGCCAGGGCGATGCTTGAAGTGGTCCGCCAACAGCCGTACATTATGCTCACTCGCAAGCGGACTCTTTGGGAGTACTGGGAATGAACCGTCAACATGTTACGTTGGACCAGATCAACATCGTAAGCGGCGATGTTGAAGCGTCGATCGCGTTTTATCGTCGGCTGGGTGTCGATATCCCGGAGCAGCGCGTTTGGCGCACTGCAAGCGGGGCTCATCACGTTGGCGTTGGAGAGGGCGGGAATGCGGCAATCGATTTCGATCTCGACAGTGTGGGCTTTGCCCGGATCTGGAATAGCGGTTGGCAGGGGCGCCAGGATCTCC
This sequence comes from Paraburkholderia sp. Cy-641, assembly GCF_011752945.1. NCBI lineage: Bacteria > Pseudomonadati > Pseudomonadota > Betaproteobacteria > Burkholderiales > Burkholderiaceae > Paraburkholderia > Paraburkholderia sp. Cy-641. The sequence goes on along the minus strand of NZ_VWWM01000007.1, from coordinate 70,252 downwards.
GCGGCAAAGTCGTTGTCGGCTTCAAGCTCCCATCGCGCGATGCGGTCGACACCACGTATGCCGATCTGACCAGCGCCGGTTACACCGGACTTCAGGCACCTTATGACGCATTCTGGGGGGCGCGATATGCCGTCGTCGAAGACCCTGATGGGGTTGCCGTTGGCCTGATGAGCACGCCCGTTGCGGAACTACGCTCCGCGCCGCCGGAAGTCTGATTTCGCGCGCCGCTCAGGTGCGATGTCCCATCAACGCCAGCAGTAGCGACAACGTCACCACCGAGCCCACCGTCGAAAGCAGAATCGTGCGCGACGTGATGTGCGCTTCACGTTCGTAGAACTCCGCGAGCATGAACGGCCCGGTGCCGGTCGGCAAGGCGGCGAGCACGACCGCCATTTCGACCAGCATCGGCGGGAGCTCGAACACGCGCGCCGCGAGCCACCACGTCAGCGCGGGCTGGCCGATCAGCTTGGCGCCGGTCAGCCACAGCGAGACGCTGCCTGCGCCGGCGTCGGACGGACGTTTTTCGGCGAGAAAGAGGCCGAGGCTCACGAGCGCGCACGGGCTCGCCGCGCCGGCGAGCAGCTTCAGGAACGTGTCCGCGCTCGCGGGCATTGCGATGTGCAGGCTCGCGAACAGCACGCCGGCGATCGGCGAGACGATCAGCGGATTGCGCGCGAGCGAGCGCAGCACCTTGAGGCCGAGCTTGTGCGGCGTGCGCTCGGTTTGCAGGCCGATTTCGATCAGCACGATCGCGAACGCAAACAGCACGCACGCGACGAGGATCGTCGCGATCGTGGTCGGCGTGAGGCTCGCCTGGCCGAACGCGATCACGCCGAGTGGAAAGCCGATATAGCCGGTGTTCGGATACGAGGCCGCAATTGCGTCGACACTCGCGTCGGCGAGGTGCCGGCCCTTCAGCAGGCGTATCGCGAGGATCAGCACGAACACGGCCACGCAGGCAATCGAAAACGTCGCGACGAAGGCCGGCTGATAAAGCTGCTGCCAGGTCGCGTGCGCCATCGTGTTGAAGAGCAGCGCCGGCAGCGCGAGCCACACCACGAATCGATTCAGTTCGGAAGCGGAGTGCGGTCCGAGCACGCCGCGCCGGCGGCACGCGAAGCCCGCGAAAATCAGGCCGAAAACGGGAAGCAGAATCTCGAGAGTGGCTAACATCGGTGTAAAAAATCGTGCGAAAAGTGCCGGGCGAGCGACGGTGAATGGGTACGGCGAATGGGGCGATCCGCCAGCGTAGTGGTTTACGTTGATACAATCCAATACTGTTTTCGAGCTTCAGCAATACCTTTTCTGCATCGTTAATCCGCGAGGGTATCGTGATCGACATCAAGCCGTTGCGCTACTTCGTGACGCTCGCCGAAACGCGTCATTTCGGCCGTGCCGCGGCGCGTCTGAATCTGTCGCAACCGCCGTTGAGCCGGCAACTCGCGGCGCTGGAGGCGAGCCTCGGCGTGAAGCTGATCGAGCGCAACCCGCGCAGCGTCACGTTGACTGCTGCCGGCGAGCGCTTTTATGCCGACGCGCTCGCGATTCTCGCCTCGGTGGAGCAGGCGGTTAGCAATGCCCAGGCCGCCGCGCACGGCGAGGCCGGCAAGCTCGCGATCGGCTTCACGATGTGCTCGGCGTATAGCGTCGTGCCTGGCTACGCGCGCACGTTCGGCGCCGCGTATCCCGAGGTCGAGTTGAAGCTGCGCGAAGTGGTGTCGAACGACCTGGCCGAGCAACTGCACGCCGGTCAGATCGATGCGGCGATCATGTTTCCGAACGTGCCCGACAAGGGACTCGAAACGCGCACGATTCTCAGCGAGCCGCTGTGCGTGGCGCTTGCGCGCAGCCATCCGCGGGCGCGCGCGCGGCGCCTGAAGATCGGGCAACTGGCGGGCGAGCCGTTCGTGCTCGCGTCGGAAGAAGTCGCGCCGAGTCTGCGCGCGACGATTCTCGACCATTGCCGCTCGGGCGGCTTCGAGCCGGACATCCGCTTCGAGGTGCAGTTGCAGCAGACGGTGCTGAGCCTCGTCGACGAAGGCGTGGGCGTCGCGCTCGTGCCTTCGTCGATGCGCAAGGCGCAGTTGGCTGGCGTGGTGTTCAGGCCGCTCGTCGATGCGCCGTTGATCGAGCAGGTGCTCGCGTGGTCGCCGGCGAATCGTAATCCGTGTCTGGTGAGGTTTCTGGAGATGGCGTGAGGAGGGCGAGCTTTCTGCAAAAAACAGCGCGCCCCTACCCTGCCAAGCGTTGCCGTTCATTCCACCCACCACGCACCATCAAACGTCCTTCCCACCCACCGCCCGCTGCTGCGCAATCAGATCCGCGAGCCGTGCAACCTGCTGCCCCTGCGCATCGAAGTTGCCGGCTTCGAGCCAGCGCGTATAACACGTACGCAACTGCGGCCATTCCTTGTCGAGGATCGAAAACCACGCCGTATCGCGATTGCGTTCGCGATACACGATCGCCTGGCGGAAGATGCCCTCGAACGTAAATCCATAGCGCAACGCGGCCGCGCGCGACGGTTCGTTCAGCGAATCGCATTTCCATTCGAAGCGCCGGTAGCCGAGCGTGTCGAACACTTCGCTCATCAGCAGGAACATCGCTTCGGTAGCGACGCGCGTGCGCTTCACACGCGGCGAGTACGTGACGTGGCCGACTTCGATCACGCCGTTTGCCGAGTCGATGCGCATCAGCGCGAACGTGCCGACGGCCTTGCCGGTCGCGAGATCGATCAGCGCGTAATGGCGCGGGTCCGCCGACGCCGCCATGCGCGTCAGGTGCTCGCGATACGCGGCGAGACTGTCGAACGGACCGACCGCGAGATAGGTCCAGTCGCGGCTATCGGCGGCCGAGCTGTAGGCCTCGAACAGGTCCGCTGCGTGACGCTCGACGTCGACCGGCTCGATACGGCAATAGCGGCCCGCCAGCGGTTCGCGGCGCGGGGGCTGCGCGCCTTGCCAGCCCGGCACGGGCGCGCCGATCGGCTGCGCGAACGCGTTGAGTCTCGGTTCCATGTCTGCTCTCCTTGTCGGATGAAATGAGTCGTCGATGATGGAGTACGATACGGCAAACGTGGCATGTTCAAAAGAGCCATGAAGCGCTTATTCGATAGGTCCAGCCAACGATGATCGAAATCATAGGTCCGCTTGTTCATGCGACGAACGCCGAGGGCACGGCCAAACCGGCGTCGCTGCAAAAGCAGTTGATCGAGCGTCTGCAACAGGCGATTCTCACGGGCCGTTTGCCGGCCGGCTCGCTGCTGCCCTCGTCGCGTTTGCTTGCGACCGAAATGGGCGTGTCGCGCAACACGGTCGTGATCGCCTACGAGCATCTGGCCGCGGTCGGCTACGTGTTTGCCGACCGCAAGGGTACGCGCGTAAGCCGGCTGTCGAACCTTGCCGCACGCGGCGCGGCACCGCTGCGTTCCGCCGCGTCCGAGGTCGCCTACGCGGCGCGTGTCGGCCAGTTCGCGGCGACGCGCGCGCCCACCGAAGACAGCTATGCGCTGACGCCCGGCACGCCCGCGCTCGACCGCTTTCCGCTCGCCGCGTGGCGGCGCGCGCTCGAACGTGCGATGGAGCGCTCGTTGCCGCTCGCGCTCGGCTACGGCTCGCCGGCCGGCGAACCGGCGCTGCGCGACGCGATTGCCGCGCATCTGCGCGTCGCGCGCGGCGTGCGTTGCGATGGCACGCAGGTCGTCATTACCGAGGGCGCGCAAGAGGCGCTGAACCTGTGCGTGCGCCTCTTCACGAATCCCGGCGACGTCGCGTGGGTCGAAGACCCCGGTTATCGCGGCGCGAAGGCCGCCTTCAATCTCGGCGATCTGCGCACGGTGCCGATTCCCGTCGATGGCGAAGGCATGGCCGTGCCCGCCGACGCGTGGGGCGCGCATCCGCCGAAGCTCGTCTACACGTCGCCTGCGCATCAGTATCCGACCGGGGCGGTGCTGTCGGTGGCGCGGCGGCTGGAGCTGATCGCGCAGGCGCGGCGCTGCGGCGCGTGGATCATCGAAGACGACTACGACGGCGAATTCCGTCACACCGGCGAGCCGATCGCGAGCATGCAGGGTCTGGTCGATGACGCGCCGGTGCTCTATGTCGGCTCATTCAGCAAGACGATGTTTCCGGCGCTGCGGATCGGCTTCGTGGTGCTGCCGCGCACGATTGCCGACGAGACCGCCGTCGCGTTGCAGGAGATGCTGCGCGGCGGGCATCGGCTGGAGCAACTGGCGCTTGCGCATTTCATCGGGAGCGGCGAGTTCGGACGGCATCTCGGACGCATGCGGCGCTTGTATCGCGAGCGGCAGCAGGCGTTGCGCGATGCGCTTGCCGTGCATTTCGTGTCGCGTTTTGCGGTGGATGCCGAGGCCTATGCCGTTGCCCAAGCGGCGCCGCAGGCCGCGCCGGCGCAGATTCTCGGCGGCGATTGCGGTATGCATCTGACGCTGCGCTTGCCGGCGCGGCTGTGCGATCGGACGCTCGTCGAGCGCGCGCGGGCCGAAGGGCTCAATCCGCGGACGCTGTCGGGTTTTGCGTTGCATGCCTCCGAAGACACGAATGGAATCGTGATCGGGTACGGCGATACGCCTGCCGAGCAGTTGGGGCCTGCGATTCGGGTGCTGGCAGAGTTGGCCGGGGAGATTGAAGCTGAGGCGGTTGAGGTCGAGTCGGTGGAAGCAGCGCGAACGGTGGCGAAAGGGATGGCGAAACGTGCCGTTAAAAGTACGGCTGGAAGTGCGGGGCAAGGCGCGTCGAAATCGCGCGTTAAAGTGACGCCGGAAGCGAGGCCAGATGCCGGGCCCAATGCGAGGCTTGAAGCAAAGCCCAAAGCGGGCTCAAAAGCGAAGCCCAAACCCCGCCGGGCCACCCCTTCGCGTCCGTAAGTTTTACGTCTGTCCGCGCGGCCCATGTCGCGCTATCGTGTTGCTTATGCGCGGCGGGTTTGCCATGTCGATGTTCCCACCCCGCATGCCACGTCCGGCCCACGGCCTGCCGCGCCGCAACATCGCGCGCGGCACATCGCGAGTCGCCACGGGCATAGGTATCAAGAATGCCCTGGTTATGCTTATCTTTGACGTTCTATCCGACCGGAGACGACATGAAGGAAATCGAACCGACCCCGTGGTTTGAGCTTGCCGACCATAGCCCCGTCCGCGAAGGGTGGTACGAGGTGCGGTTGACGAGTGGCGACACGGCGTTTGCCAAATTCGGCAACGGCATCTGGACCGAGAAGCCGTTGCTCGTGTTCACGCACTGGCGCGGGCTGTCCGCCGATCCCTCGAAAGCGGCCGACGGTGCAGCCGAATCGATCGGCGCCGAGGTTGCCGCGGCCGAAGGCGTGCGCGCCGCGTGGAATGTGTTCTTCCCCGGGCTCGGGGACGAGCAGCACAAGCCGCTCGATGCGCTGCCGAATGGGAAGGCGCCGCATTGAGCGTGCGAGCCTTGGCGTTTCGCCGCGTGCATAGACCAGCGAAGCGGCGAGGGCCACGCATCATGGAACGTTCGACGTTCATCGGCGGCACACCCCTGCGCCGCCGATGAACGCATGCACTGCGCACCGCCACTCCGTCACCGTGCTCGCACCCGCATCACCTCACGCCGCTACAATTCCCTTCAGTCCTCCGACGCATACCCCAAGCCCCTCAAGCATGAATGCCACCCGAAACCCCGTCGACCTGCCGCGCGCCACACAACTGCTCAATCATGGACCGGTCACGATCATCACGAGCGCCCACGGCGGCCGCTCGAACGTCATGGCGGCGTCGTGGGCGATGCCGCTCGACTTCAATCCGCCGAAGGTGGTGGTCGTTGTGGATAGCCGCACGCTGACGCGCCAATTGATCGAAGCGAGCGGTGTATTCGGCCTGCAACTGCCGAGCCGCGGATTCGCCGCGCAAACGCTCGCGGTCGGCACCAACGCGGGCACCGAACTCGACAAGTTCTCCGCATTCGACCTCGCAACTTTTCCCGCGCAAAAGATCGACGTGCCGATGCTGGCCGGCTGCATCACGTGGATGGAATGCAAGGTGATTCCCGACGATAGCCAGCGGCACGATCTGATCATCGGCGAAGTGGTGGCCGCGTATGCGGACAGCCGCGTGTACTCGAACAACCGCTGGCATTTCGGCGACGATCCCGACTTGCGTACCTGTCACTACGTGGCGGGCGGCACGTTCTTCGCGACTGGCGATGCGTTCGAAGTGACGCCGGTGAGCGCGGCGTCGGTGCAGCCGGAGTGAGCGCGCGAGGCGGCTCGCTGAGGTGAGGCCGCCTATTTCGCGCGCAGAAACTTCCCCGCTTTCTGTTCGAGCAGCGCGACGAGTTCGGGCTGCATGAGCGCATAGTGATCGGGAATATCGAGGCATACCACTTTTTTGCCGTTCAGGCACGCACGAAATTTCGCCGCGAGCCGCGCGCGATGCGCCTTTTCCATCACGAAGACGACGTCGGCCCAGCGCAACTGCTCGGGCGAAAGCAGTACATCGGCATCGGCGGCGAGACCCGCCGAATCCGTTTCGACGCCGGGCCAACTGGCGAACACCTGCTCCGCAGTCGGGCTGCGCAGACGGTTCTTGCCGCAGACAAACAACGCGTGCATCACGATGGCAGCGAGTGCTCAGCAATAGCGAAGCGCATGCGGCTTATGTATTCGTCTCGACGTCGCCCTCGGCGAATGCCTTGAGCGCATCTCCCGCGAGACGGTAACGTACCCATTCGCTTTGCGGGGCCGCGCCGATCGACTTGTAGAAGCCGATGGCCGGCTCGTTCCAGTCGAGCACGCTCCATTCGAAACGGCCGCAGCCGGTATCGCAGGCGATCTGCGCGAGATGACGCAGCATCTGTTTGCCCGCGCCGCTGCCGCGCGATGCCGGTGACACGTAGAGGTCTTCGAGATAAAGCCCCTGCCTGCCGAGCCATGTCGAATACGAAAAGAAGTACACGCAAAAGCCGACGGGCTCGCCATTCATTTCGCAGATGAGCGCTTTGGCGGGAACGCCCGCGGAAAACAGGCTCGTTTCGATGTCTTTGACGGTGGCGACGACTTCGTGCTCGGCTTTCTCGTACACCGCGAGTTCGGTGATGAAGCGAAGGATCAGGGCGGCGTCGGCGGTGATGGCGGGGCGGATCTGGATGGTCAAGGTTGGGGCTCGATGAGTTGTTTGAGGGATCGTGGGTACATCGTAGCGTTTAATGTGTCGTTGTGGCGAGTGTGTCGTGATTGCGCTGGCCATGACGATTGACGTACCGGATCGAATTCGTTTACTGTTGCTCCATGAACTTCCACTCTCTTCTCCTTTCAGCCGTCACCACCACGACGACCACCTTCACAGGCGGGTCGTCTGGAGATTGCACGCGCTAGCAGGAAGTACGGAAGCAGAGCAGCAGTGGCAAATCCCCAAAGGCCCCGCCGGAAACGGACGGGGCCTTTGGCGTTTTGGGTCTCTCCGTTTGCGGCATCCCTCGTGGTAATCGCGACATTCGAACCGACGGAGCATGACCGTGAACGACATCGACCATCGTGTACTTGGCAATAAGCTCGATCTTTTTCATCAACAAGAAGAAGGCGCCGGAATGGTTTTCTGGCACCCGCGCGGCTGGACGCTGTATCGCGTGCTTGAAGATTATGTGCGGGCGCGCATGCGTCGCACGGGCTTTCGCGAGATTCGCACGCCGCAATTGCTGGCGCGCTCGCTGTGGGAAAAGAGCGGCCACTGGGAGAAGTTCGGCGGCGCGATGTATTCGCTCGCCGATGCCGAAGAAGGGCGTGCGCTCTGCCTGAAACCGATGAGTTGTCCGTGCCATGTGCAGGTTTTCAATCAGCGCGTGCGTTCGTATCGCGAGTTGCCGGTGCGCTATAGCGAGTTCGGCGCGTGTCATCGCGATGAGCCCTCGGGGTCGCTCGAAGGTCTGAAGCGCACGCGCGCGTTCGTGCAGGACGACGCGCATGTGTTCTGCGCGGCCGCGCATATCGAGGCGGAAGTGGGGCACTTCTGCGCGCTATTGCGCGAGGTGTACGCGGATCTCGGCTTCCCGGAGTTCAAGGTTGTATTGGCGACGCGGCCCGCGTCGCGTGCCGGCAGCGAGCAGACGTGGGATCGCGCGGAAGAAGCGTTGGCGAATGCCGCGCGAGCGGCGGGACTCGAATTCGATGTACTCGAAGGAGAGGGCGCTTTTTACGGGCCGAAACTCGAATTTCATTTGACGGATAGCCGCGCGCGCAGTTGGCAATGCGGCACGATCCAGCTCGATTTCGTGTTGCCTGAGCGGCTCGATGCGGAGTTCGTCAATGAGCGCAATGAACGCGAGCGGCCTGTGATGATTCATCACGCGGTACTCGGCAGTATGGAGCGGTTCATTGCGATGCTGCTCGAGCATGATGAAGGATGGTTGCCGGTTTGGCTGGCGCCGGAGCAGGTTGCAGTTGCGACGATTAGCGATGCGAGTTTGGGGTATGCGGAGGAGGTTTTTCGCGCGCTTGAAGATGTGGGCGTGCGGGCGGTACTCGATGGACGGCCGGAGCGGTTGGAGAAGAAGATCGTGGATGCGCGGGGGATGAGGGTGCCGGTTTTGGTGGTGGTGGGGTCGCGTGATGAGCGGGATCGGACGATGAGCGTTCGGTGGCGGGATGGGAGGAGGGAGGTGTTTGCGGTGGGGGACGGGGTGGAGTGTTTGAGGGGGATGGGGGTGGCGCCTTTGAGGGTGAGGTAGACGGGAGATGTCGATGACGGTTTGTTACGTGTGGCTGCATATATAAGTATTATCGACTGAATCCGCAGTCGGTTGCAGTCTTCCGCACGCTGAGCGTGATAATTCGACAAGCTAAGATAGAGCTAGGTCTGAATGACTGCAACAACGATCAATCGGCCACGGATTTGTGTCCGAATCTGCTGATTAGCGGCGAAGTGTTTTCCGCTTGGGGGCGCCTGTTCCCTTCTGTCCAACCAAACATTTAACTTTCGAGATAGAAGAAAACCAAGGTTCCTTGTTTTATACTTACCCAATCGCTGGGAAACACCCGGCGATCAGGTTTAGCAGCCTGAACGTTGCGTCCGCACTCCCGCCCAGGTGGGAGTGCGTTTACCTCTGCATGTCTATATTCCAATGGGCGGGCTGTGGTGGGGGAGCCGCAAGGCTCGCCGGTTTGACGCAACGCCGGTCTGCTAACCCTGCCACGTGCCCGCTCACCCCTTCCTCAAAAAATCGGTTGTCCAGGCATCCCCATGAAGCAACAGGGAGATCGCACAATGACCAGGTCCGTCAAAAATCAACCGGCTTCGCGTCCGCCCGTCGACGCACTTCAGTACGAAAAGCTCGCTCTTTCCGCATTCGATCTATGCGACCGGCAGGTGGCTCAAATGGATACGCTCATCACACTCGTATCTTCAATATGTAGTAATCCTGCCATTACGCGCGACGAAAGACGGCGTCGTCAGAAGCTTCTCGAATTGCTTCTGGACACAGCGGAGCAGTATCAAATGGAACTCGAATTCGACCGCGAACTGTTCCAGGTGATCGCGCTCGATGCGAAGGGTGTCCCGCGCAGCCGCATCACCGCACAGCATGCGACGAACTTGCTGACCGAGGCATCGCAGAGAGCGAAAGCGCCTATCGCTTGTGCAAAAGGATCGCGCGGCAGGAATGCATCCGCGAAAACCACGGTCACGTTGACTGCGGACGCCGCACAACAACCGGTAACCGGCCCACACTAGACGATCGCATCAGGCCGAAGCAGATCGAATCAAATCGCGCAAAGCCGATGAGCGCCAAAGCAATTCCTGAGTACAACGGAGCCGATGGTAGTAATCGCTACGATCGGCTCCGCACGTGCTGCGCATAATCGACAGGGCCATGCGAGCGTCTGACGCCGCAAGTATCCGTACATCGCCACCCAACAAGCCACACCCGAAGCTCACGCCGAAAATAAACGCAGAAAAATCCCCACCGAACCGCCTCAATCATCCGGCAACGCCGACTTACTCCGCCGCTTGCGCGGCTTCGGCTCTACCCCCACACGCGGATCGCGGGCCAGCACGAGCTCCGTCATCCTCTCCACAGTGCTTTCAAACGCCAGATCATCCTGCGGCACATAAAGCCATTTCCCGAGCACCGGATGCGGCCGCAACGCGGGTATATCGGCGATGAGCGCGGCATGGCGTTCGTGCGATGTACAGACCAGCAGACCATTCCAGGGTTTGTCGCGATCGGCGGCGATCAGACACAACAGGCCGTCGATATAAGCGGCGTCACAGCCGAACATCCGCCGGCGGACGTAGGTCGGATTGCGCTCGAATGCGTCGAAGATCCAGAGGAGCGAATTGCTGATCGAAGAAGGCATCGGCGGAAAGTCTCTAGTGAAGGAGGCGAAGCCAAGTTTACGCAAATTCGCGGGGCTCGGCAGCGGCACCGATCGGCAATCGAGCAAGCGCGGCTAGGTATGATGTGCCCAACCTCGGCGACCATATCGGAACTCGCACAAACCAGACCATGCAAGCTCACACCGACGCCACCACTGCCTATACGAAGCGTTTCGACGCCGTCCTCGCCTATATCGACGCGAATCTCGAGGGCGATCTGTCGGTCGACGCGCTGAGTCGCATCGCGAACTTCTCGAAGTTTCATTTTCATCGACAGTTCGCCGCGTATGTCGGCGTGCCGGTCGTGCGCTACGTGCAGCTGATGCGCTTGCGTCGAGCGGCCCGCCGCCTCGCCACGCAAGCGTCCTGCTCGGTGCTCGATGCCTCGTTCGACGCGGGCTTCGACAGTCCCGAAGCCTTCAGCCGTGCGTTCAAGCGTGTGTTCGGCGCGGCGCCGAGCGCGTTTCGGCGGCATCCGAAATGGCATGTCTGGAGTGCGAATTTCGTTGTTCCCTATCTTTCAAGGAAGCTGACCATGCAAGTGCAAATTGTCGATTTTGCTGAAACCCGCGTTGCCGCGCTCGAACATTGCGGCGCGCCAGGGCTTGTCAACGAGAGCGTGCGCAAGTTTATCGACTGGCGTATGCAAAGCGGACAATCGCCGGTATCGTCGAGCAGGACTTTCGGCATCCCGCACAATAACCCGGATACGACGCCGGCCGAGGCGTTCCGTTTCGATATCTGCGGGGAGATCGGCGAAGCGGTCGCGCCGAATGACTATGGTGTGCGCGAACTGCTGATTCCGGGCGGCCGGTGCGCGGTGGTGCGGCATACGGGATCGACCGACCATATCGGCGAGACGATCTATCCGATCTATCGCGACTGGCTTCCTTCGAGTGGCGAAGAGTTGCGGGATCAGCCGCTGTTCTTTCAGTACTTGAGTGTGTATCCGGAGACGCCGTTGGATCAGTGGCAGACGGATATTTATATTCCGTTGGTGTGAGGGGCGGAGCTGACCTTGATGGGGCGGCTTCGATATTTTTCAAATTCTCGGTAAATAGTTTCGGTTCTGCTCGAAGGAAAATTTCTATCACTTCGCCATGTTGTCTGTTTCAATAGGCTTGGGATCGAAGGCCAGCGATGCAAGGCAATCGGGATTTCGCTCCAGGAAACTGAATGACAATTTTCCCCACAATGGGAAAGCCGAGTACCCGGTAAAGGCATATGTCGAATCGGGGCGAGGAGGGTATGTCAGTTTGAGGTCACCATAATGTGCACATACGTCACTCATACCGACGCAGGTGCCATTCAGGTAGAGCACAAGCAAGCCGGGGTGTCCCGCTTTGTTGCGGATGCGTAAGTCTACGTTTCTGATTATCATGCCATCTGATAGTCTGATAGGACCGCCTGTGTAGAATTGGAATGCGGTGTTCTTGATCGGGTTATCGCTAGTGTCCTTCTTGACGAGATGAGTTGCGAGGGCATCTTCAACATTGTTCCTGCTAAATGGGATTTTTTGCGTTAGCGCATCGATAGCCTGCCACAATGTCATGGATGGTTGCATGATCTGTGAATCTATTCGATGTGGTTTAGCCGCTTGAATACATCCAGCGGCCTCTATTGCCAGACTGAGTACTGCAAGGGCCTTGAGCGAATTAATTAAACGAATAGGCATTGATTGGCAATCCAAGTTTATCGTGGAGCAGATATTGACCTTATTGCGTCAGATGACGAGGCAATCTCTGGTGCTGAAAACGAACCTCAGGGCGGCAAGTTGACGAAGATCATGTGCAATTTGAGACTCGTGTCGACTCTATGTTGAGTTTGTCAAATTCAATGGCGGTTTCCATACCAACTGTTGAAAAGATGTATACAACGTGTTCGGCACGGCGCTTTCCGAAATACGCCGATCTCTTCAACATCGCCATTGCAGTGGGATATGCGTCATCGTTAGGTTGCAAGACTTCAATTGCATTGACGATGTTTAGCATCCCGCCGTCAACGATGCTTGCCCGCGTAACACCCTGGAAAGTTAAGAGGGCACGATGGTTTTGGTCGTACAACCCAAGTGTCAAGGTGTTCGGCGTGTCGCCATTGCCTTCTTTGCCGGTCGCGATCATATCGATGTACCAGTCGTGAAATCGGCCGAATTTTTCCAGTGTCTTCTTGGTCGTCATGCAACTTGAGTGTGCATCACTTCGCCGCGTCGTCTATTTCAATAGGTTTGGGATCAAAAGCCAATGATGAAAGGCAATTCGGATTGCGCTCCTTGAAGCTGAAAGACAGATCCCCCCAATGGAGCGCTGTTGTGTATGAGGTGACTTCATCGAGTGATCTGCCACGCGGACGGTCCGTAACTCTGAGGCTACGGTAATACGCGCGCACCATATCGAGCGTAATACAGCTACCGCTAAGGTTAAGCACGAGAAAACCAGGGTGTCCTGCTCGATATCGGATACGCAAATCCACATTGCTGATTACAACATCGTCAGCCAGATCGACCGGTCCGCCCGTGTAGAACTGGAATGCGGTGTTCTGAATGGGGCTCTTGCTGTTATCTTTCACGACAAGACGAGTCGCGAGAACGTTTTCAATCTTGTCCGTGGTGAAGGGAATCTGCTGCGCTAGCGTAGCGATAGCCTGCCATAGCGTCCTCGACGATTGCGTCGTCCGCGAATCCTTTTCGTACCGTCCGGTAGTCGATCCACATCCGGCAAACCAGATTGTCAGGCTGAATATGGCAATCGTCCTGACCGAGCTATGTGAACAGGGCGGATTTCTACAATTAAAAAACATCTGGTAAGTGCGCTAGGACCGGGCTCAAGGGTAAATTTCCCTATTGTGCAATGTTGTCCGCATTGTACTTCGGGTTGAGGACAACATAGGCCAAGCAATTGCGATTACGTTCCAGGAACCCAAACGACAGTTTTCCCCATTTCAGGAAAGCCGAATACGATGTGGCTTCATCGAGCGAATGCCCATGAGGGTGTTCGGTGATTCTAAGGTCGGGATAGTGCTCTCGAACTGCATCGAGAGTAGTACAACTGCCACCAAGATTGAGTACGAGAAAACCGGGGTGCCCAGGACGGCGCCGGATACGCAAATCTACATCATTGATTACGACTCCATTCGCTAGTTTGACAGGGCCACTCGTGTAGAATTGGAATGCGGTACTCTGAATAGGCCCCTTATCGGTATCTTTCTCGATAAGATGAGTCGCGAGCATGTTCTCAACCTTGGTTTTGGTGAAGGGAATCTGTTGAACCATTACGTCGATGGTCTGCCACAGCGTCATGTCGAGTTGTGTCATCTGTGAATCCTTTCCATGTTCTTCAATTGTGTGGCTACATCCGGTCAGGCCAATTGCCAAGCCAAGCACTGCAAGTTTCCGGGTTAGATTACCGGGACGGATGAGTCTGGTCATACCAGCTCCCATAGTAGTCGGTGTAACTTTGGCCTGTATTCGAAGTGATTTCGTTACCGAATTCCGCCCCGATTTTTTTCCGGCAGGCAGCGGCATTACCGTCCTGCATGAACGTGTTGTATGCGGCGTCATAAGCTGCGGTATTTGCGCCTGCAATACCGATATCTGGGCCGTGATTCGCAAGAATTTCTCGCTGTGTTCTGATATTGCTCATCGTCGCCGCAGCCTCGTCTTCTAGTGTGCCACTTACATAAGCGACCTTCGACGACAAATCTTCCTGATACGGATACATTGCATGTCCAACCTCATGGGATAGGATTTGCAGGTATTTAACGGGATGGCCCTGAAGACTGCGATCCAGGTTGATAACTTGTCTATCACGATTAGTGAAGGACCCGTACCTCGGATCGACGTATTCTATCTGCCACCCCGCATCCCCCAACTTCTTCAAATCCGCCTGCAAACCCGGAGACATGCCAACCAGTTTGCCAACGTTCTCACCTGCTTCGTTAGCCATAAAATCAGCCACAGGCGATGGTGCCACCGGACCACGCGACGCATTGCCGTAGGATGTGACAGCACGCGAGATGGAAAGAGCCACGGCCTGTTCTTCAGGCACAGCGGATCTTCCTCTCCCCATCACCTGCTCACGCCTCCTCCGCGTGTTCTCGATGTACCGTCCAACCGCCTCCCGTGGCGGAATAAAAATCAGCTGACCGCTTCTGAGTTTCTCATGTACTGCCCGGGCGACCTCATGATTGCTCATAATATGGATAAGCAATGTGTGATCGGTGCTTCTCAACAGATGCCGCAGCTGGTGCATGTCCGCACAATTCGTTGTCCACGAATCAGGATCGAACCACTTCACGAAGTCTTCATGCGCAATTCTCAATACCTCCTTTATTTCATCCTGCTCCTCGCGCGTAAGCTGCTTACGGCCCCAAATCAACCAGGAGTCGAAGGAGAAGTCTGACTTCTCGTATATGTACAAAGTTTCTCGTCTGAAAAACATTAGGAATCCGGTGCGTATGCCTGAATCGAAGCGCAGATCGTATCAGATAGAAGCGCGCTAAAAAATAGCGTTGAACGAAAACCTTTACAAACTGTTAAACCTATCTGAATATTGATGCGGCATCGAATGCCGGTCACTACGTTGAGAATCAGATTCGGCATCCAGAACTTCGCGACATAAAGCCGAATAAGGTCACAGCTGTGATTCAACCTCGAATAAGAATCTCACCAACAAAAAACCACACGCACGAGTATTGGCAATCCGCTTGGGTTATCCTGTCGAGCATCGAGTCGACATTCACTATCAGGACTAAATCAGCCCGAAAACCCGGTATAACGCAGTCGGATGTACCATTCGAGGGTTCTCCTTGGAATTCCCCTAAGCAACCCGAATCCCTCGTTCATCCGTCTTTAACGCGGCCAGCCGCCAGGAACATCCACCGAACCACCGGAGGTACCGACGTGAAATACCGCACGCTATTACTGCCGCTCGCTTTAGCCGCCTGCGCGCATTCGCCTGAAGCGACGAATCCGGCTCCATCATCGTCCGCCTCGTCCGCCGCTGTTGCGAGCACGACATCGACCAGCGGCACGACCATCCTCGGGCAGTACCATTGGCAACTTAACAACGCGATCGACAGCCAGGGCACGCGCATCGACGCGCTGTTCGTGAGACCGGACCAACCGCTGCAACTGGACTTCAGCGATGACCGGCTGAACGTGGTGAATAGCTGCAATAACCTGGGCGCCGCGTACAGCATCCGGAAAGGCCGCATGCAAATCGGCTCGATGGCGAGCACGATGATGGCCTGCACCGATCCGAATCTCGCCGCACTCGACGACGCCATTTCGCAGCGCCTGCGCGGTAGTGTCAGCGTGAACCTGCTGGCTCGCGGCAATGTGCCCAGCCTGCAACTGGTCATGGATAACGGTGATACGCTGAGCCTTACCGGTGTGCCCACCGCGCAAACACGCTTTGGCGGTCCCGGCGAAACGGCCTTCCTCGAAGTGGCCCCGCAGACCGTGCCATGCAACCATCCGCTGATTCCGAACAGGCAATGTCTGCTGGTGCGCGAACGCCACTTCGACGAGCAGGGTTTGCCCACCGGCAAGCCTGGCGAATGGCAGCCACTGAACCAGGATATCGAGGGTTATTCGCATGCGCCGGGCATTCGCAACGTGCTGCGCGTGAAGCGCTTTACTGTCAATAACCCGCCCGCCGATGGGGCGTCGGTCGCTTACGTGCTGGACATCGTCGTGGAGTCGGAAAAAGTCGGGCAGTAAGGCCATTCATATTCGGCGCACCGGTTTCGATCGTCGCCATTTCACGAAGACGATCCCACAAACTCGCCAGGGAAATCCGCATGGAACTGTTATCCGTCGCTATCTTTGCAGGTGCATTGCTGCTCAACGCGGCGACTCCCGGCCCGAGCGTCGTCGCACTGGTCTCGCGCGTTATCGCGAGAGGATGGCGCGGTGTGATTCCTTTCGTCGCGGCGATGTGGATCGGCGAGGTGATCTGGCTCAGCATGGCAATGGCCGGGCTCACGATGCTGGCCCAGACCTTCCAGTTCATCTTTCACGCAATCAGATGGCTGGGCTGTGCTTACCTGTTCTGGCTCGCAATCCGGATGTGGCGGCAACCCGCAACGGAAGCCGAAGATACGCTGCCGCGCCGATCTTCGGCACTGTCGATGTTCGGTGCGGGCATGGCCGTTACCTTGGGTAATCCGAAGATCATGGTTTTCTATATTGCGTTGCTGCCTGCGTTGATCGATCTTTCGTCGGTGGGTGTGCGGCAGTGGGCGATGCTTGCGTCGGTTACTCTCGTGACGTTGGCCGCGATCGACCTGAGCTGGATATTGTTGGCCCATAAGGCGCGCTTTATTCTGCGCACGCCTCGCGCGGTTCGCTTTGCCAATCGTGTTGGCGCATTTGCGCTCGGCGGTGCGGCGGTGGCTATTGCGAGCCGCAATTGAGCACGTCATAACTAAGTGGGCCACGCCAATGCAAACCGAAATCAGAAACGCGACGTTACAAGATCTTCCCATCGTGCGGCGAATCACCGAACGTGCCTACGCGGTGTGGTTGCCGGTTCTCGGCTTCCACCCACAGCCCGTTACGGAAGATCACGCACCACGCATCGCGCGCGGTGAAGTGATGCTGGCGTGTGTGCATGACGAAGTCGCGGGCCTTATCGTCGTCGAATCCGGCGATGCACATGATCTGATTTTCAATGTCGCGATAGACCCCGATTATGCCGGCAAGGGAATTGGCGCTCGCCTGATTGCCGAGGCCGAGCAGCGTGCCAAAGCGAACGGTAAGTCGAGCATGAAGCTCTACACGAATGCGTTGATGAGCAGGAACATCGCTCTCTATTCGAAACTCGGCTACGTTGAAACAGGGCGACGTCCACATCCGTCGCGCGTCAATTCCACGATCGTCGATATGGCGAAAGCACTTTGATCTGACAGCGCTGTTTCTCTTCGACCGCATTCTGTTATCGAACGACGGGCGGCGAGTTCAGTAGTTCTCTGTCGTCGTTGTATTGTCCGCGCTGCGCGAATGTTCTGTAGAAGAGGTGGCCGCAGTCGAATCGGACTCGGGCCCGGAGTCCAACTGCGAAGCCGCTCCCGCACCACCCGCCTGCCCCGGCCTCAACAACAAGCCACCCAACACGCCGGCCGCAGCCGCAAAAACCGCTCCGAACAGAAACGCCACGTGATACCCGCTATTGAGCGCGGCCGCCGCGCTCGCCGTGGCCTGCATCGCTTCACTGCGCGCCGCGGCGAGACTCGCGAGCACCGCGAGTCCAAGCGCTCCACCCATCATGAAAGACGTGTTGACGATGCCCGATGCGAGACCCGAGTCGGCCGCATCGACGTCGCTCATCGCGGCAAGCAGCAGCGGATTGAACGCGATGCCCGCGCCGAAGCCGAGCAGGATCATGCCGGGCAGTACATCGGGCACGAAGCCGCCGTCCACGGGCGCACGCACGAATAGCGCGAGGCCGCACGCGGCGACGAGCAGACCAACTGCGAGCGGACAACGCAGCCCGAAGCGCATCACGACGCGCGCAGAGAGCCCGAGAGAGAAGAATCCCATGATCAGGTTGGCGGGCAGAAACGCGAGCCCGACCTGCAATGGTCGATAGCCGAGCACGCGTTGCAGGTACAGCGCGGAGATGAAGAACCACGCGAACATCGCCGCAGCCCACAACACGCCGACCACGTTGGCGGTCGCGACATTGCGCAGACGCAGGAGGTCGAGCGGCATCAACGGATGCCCGACTTTCGCTTCGATCGCAAGGAACGCGCCGAGCAGCGCAAGCGCGGCGCATAGCAGGCCGAGCGTTTGCAGCGAGGTCCAGCCCGCTTCGTTGCCGTTCACGACCGCGTAGACGGCAAGCATCAGCGATACGGTGATAGTGACCGCGCCGGCCACGTCGAGCCGTTCGCCGTGCGCGTGTCCGCGCGCGGCGGGCAGCAGCGCGAGGCACAGCGCATACACGGCGATGCCGATCGGCAGATTGACGAGGAAGATCCAGTGCCAGCTCAAGAGGTTCGTCAGCAAGCCGCCGAGCAGCACGCCGATGCTGCCGCCGCCCGCGCAGACGAAGCCGTACACGCCCATCGCTTTCGCGCGTTCGCCGGGTTCGGTGAACAGATTCATGATTAGCGACAGCGATACCGCCGAGACGATCGCCCCGCCCAAGCCTTGCACGGCGCGCGCGGCGACCAGCAGCACTTGCGAGTTCGCCATGCCGCACGCGAGCGAAGCGAGCGTGAAGAGCGTAATGCCGCTGAGAAACAGCTTGCGATGCCCGTATAGATCGCCGAGCCGTCCGCCGAGCAGCAGGCAGCCGCCGAACGTGAGCATGTACGCGTTGACGACCCACACAAGCGAGGTTTCGCTAAAACCGAGATCGGCCGCGATGGAAGGCAGCGCGACGTTCACGATGGTGGTGTCGAGCACGATCATCAGTACGCCGAGGCATAGAACGATTAGCGCGAGCCAGCGTTGTCGGCCGTGAATGGCATGGGTCATGCGGGCGCTCCTGTGGCGCAGTGGATCGGGTTTGCGGCGAGTCGGCCGGGGGCTGTCCGATGCCGGACGAGGCCGCGAGCCGGGGCAGTGCGTCGGCGGCCGTGGTTTGGCGATACTCGCAGGCCAGGTTCAAGGGGCCGAACCCTGCAGCCGTTTGTCGATTGTAAGGGGATGGTCGAGTCTAGCCTGATGAGTTGTGCGACACAATAGATGGGAGTTTTCAGCGTATTCCGATTGTGACCGATTGCCTTGTTCGTCGAGAATCGACGGGAGTGGGAGGTAAGACTTTCCGCTTCGACATTTCAATGTAGGAAGTTCCGTGCCACAAGAATAAGAGGTCCATGTGTCCTTCTTCAAACGCAAGGCTGAAGAGCTACAGATCAAGCGGGCAGAGCGGGAGAGTACCCGGAGTCTGGAAAAGACCTTCCGGAAATCGCTCAGCGAGTTGAAAGCTCTCTTTGCTACAGGCCCTCATGATTTAGAAAAGCTTCGGCATTCGGCTTATCCCAAACCGATCTATCAAGGCGACGTGGGTATCCATGCCTTTGGACTGGTTTACCACGTTCAACCTCATCAGTTTCCAGTCTTGCTGAATTTGACGAGGCAAGGAAGAAAAGAGGTTTCCTACCTTCATTTCGAGCGAGTGCTCGACGGGTATTCGCTCCATACCATCGTCTCTCCCGAGTGGCGGTTTGCGCAGCGCGATGTGCGACTGCTCTCCAACGACGTCGAACTGCTCGCTGCCTTATCGACGCAAGGTTTCCAGCCGCCGCCCCCGTGGATTACCTTGTATGAGCTTGGTCTCGTTTTATACGTCACCCAAGGCGATGCTCATTTCTGGCTGAACTATGTATGGGACCCGTTCTGGGAAAGCCTGAGTCTTGAAGAGCAGGATGGGTATCTCGCTCGGGCAAGGATGGAGACTGCTACCTATATTCTGGAAGGAGATTGGGCCGAGTGGGTCGAGAGCGTCAGGATGCGTGATGCCCGATACCGAAAACTCGAGGACTAAAATGAATCCGGATTGGGAAGAAGCAGACAAGATGACCAATCCATGACAAAGCCTACTTATGAAATTAAGCTCTCTGGCAAAGTGGTGGATACCCATATTCCTGTTCGGGTTCGTCATTCTCCGACTCGCCACCCACACGACCGACCTCAGTGCGAGCGAATGCATTAGACGCATGTCCGAAAACCGCCACTACATCGCAGAGCGATGCCTGCTTCAATGGAGAGGCGGCAACAATCCGGACTACGTCGGCCGAGTCTACGACGCCGGCTCAGGCGAGTTACTCGTGCGCAGAACCTTCAGCACGCCAGTTCCCGAACTGGTTTGGCTGAATAACGACGCGGTTTCTTTTTCTCGTGGCGGCGACAACACATCGTTTGTGAAGCTGCCGCCGTCGCTTTATGACCGGCTCGACGCGAAACTTTCCTTGCGCGTGTTCTGAGTCAAGTAACAGCGACGTCGGCGGCCACCACTCACACCTTCGACTTCCCACCCATCAACCGATTCGAAGGCAACGTTTCATCGAGCAACTTCCGCGCACTCTCGATTCCCGCCACCGGCAACCCCTCAGGATCAAGCAATCCCACCTGCACGAGCACCGAAGCCTGATCCCAATAGATGTGCTCGTTATAGAGCTTGTCGCCGCGGAAGCACACCACCGCGAGCATCGGCACTTCGAAGTACTTGCCGGTCGGCGCAACGCCCGGCAGCAGCCAGTCGATTTCGCAGCTATGCGTGCAACTGAAAATGAATTCGTCGACAATGCGGTCCGCGCCGATCGTGCGCGAAATCGGAATCAGCCTGGTATCGGGCGGATTCGAGTTGACGAAGTGATGCGTGTAGAAGCGTTTGAGATTGTCGTGGCCGACACCGCCCGTCATCGTTGGCACATGATTGACATACGGTTGCGCGACCATCGTCGGCATGACCGCATCGACGTCGCGCGTCGCGAACTCGTGATAGCAATGCGCTTCCCACAGCGCGTTGAGATCGTAGACGGGGCCGAGCACCTTGCGCAGCAGCGCGAGCGTGCGCGAGTACGCCATCATTGCGGCGGGCTTGTCGTATTGCTTGCGCGCCGGCGCCGCGAATGCATGATCGCAGCCGGGGTACAGGTATTGCTCGATGTGCGGCCGCGTGCGCAATGCCGCGCCGATGCGCTCGCGCGTTTCAGGTGGGCAATGCGCGTCGTTCTCGGGGAAGTGAAACACCATCGGGCAGTGGATCGACGGCACTTCGTTCAGATGGGCGTCGAGGCCCACGCCGTAGTAACTGACCGCACAGTCGACGTCGGTGCGCGCTGCGGCGAGAAACGCGAGCTTGCCGCCGAGGCAGTAGCCGACTACGCCGACCTTACCCGCCTGTTCGGGCAGCCCGCGTAACGTGGCGATGGTGGCGGCGATGTCCTTGACCGCGAGGTCGGCGTCGAACTGGCCGAGATAGCCGAGCGCCTGTTGCATGTCGGTCTCGCCGTAACCGAGGTCGATGCCCGGCTTGATGCGCCAGAACAGGTCCGGCACGAGCACGACGTAACCTTCTTCAGCGTAGCGGTCGGCGGTCGCTTTCATCGAATCGTTGACGCCGAAAATTTCCTGCAGCAGCACGAGCCCGGGGCCGGAGCCCTGCGCGGGCCGCGCGACATAAGCGTTGAAACGGCCGCCGTCTTCGGCGACGACTTCGATGAAAGAGCCTGTCATGCGATTTCGATCCCATGAAGTGGGTTACGTCATCGTACGCAACTCGAAACGTTTGAGCTTGCCGGTTTCGGTGCGCGGCAGTGCGCCGACAAAAGTGATGACACGGGGATATTTATAAGGCGCCACGCTATTCTTCACGAAATCCTGTAGTTGCGCGACCGTTTTGTCATCGGCGGTATAGCCGGGGTTCAGCACGACGAATGCCTTGACGATCTGTCCGCGCGTTTCGTCGGGGATGCCGATCACACCACATTCGGCCACCGCTTCGTGTTGCAGCAGCACGCTTTCCACTTCGGGGCCGGAGATGTTGTAGCCGGCCGAGACGATCATGTCGTCGGCGCGCGCCTGGTAGAACACGTAGCCGTCCGCGTCGAGATAGACCGAATCGCCGGGCAGATTCCAGCCGTCGCGCACGAAGCGCAGTTGCCGGTCGTCGGCGAGATAGCGGCAGCCGGTCGGGCCGCGCACCGCGAGCTTGCCGATCGTGCCGGGCGGCACCGGCCGCATGTCGTCGTCTACCGCTTGCACGACGTAGCCGGGCACCGCGCGGCCAATCGCGTTCGCGCGAATCTCCTCGCCCTGCGCCGCAATGAAAATATGGATCAGCTCGGTGCCGCCGATGCCGTCGATCATGTCGATCCCGGTCGCGTCATGCCATAGCCGGCGTGTCGAATCGGGCAGCGCTTCGCCGGCCGACACGGCTTTCTTCAGCGTCGACACGTTGTGTTGCGCGACGAGCGGCGCCATTTGCCGATAAAAAGTCGGTGCCGTGAACATGACCGTCGCGCCGAAACGTTCGACGAGCACGAGCAGCGTTTCGGGCGTGAGCTTTTCGACGAGCACCGTCGAGGCGCCGACACGCAGCGGAAAGCACAGCAATCCGCCGAGGCCGAACGTAAACGCGAGCGGTGGCGTACCGCAGAAGATGTCGTTCGAAGACGGCTTCAGCACATGGCGCGGAAACAGATCGCACATCGCGATCACGTCGCGATGGAAATGCATGCAGCCCTTCGGCGCGCCGGTCGTGCCGCTCGTGAACGCGATCAGGCAGACGTCGTCGGCGGCCGTATCGCATGCGGTGAAGTGCGCGGGCTTGCTGGCCGCGAGCGTGTCGAGCGAATCGGCGGAGTCGTCGTGAAAGCGACGCGTTTGCGTGAGCGTCGGGCAGTAGAACTCGTCGGCGGGATCGGTGCAGCGCGCGAGTTCGCCGGTCAGGCGCGCATCGCATAGCGCGGCGCTGATCCGCGCTTTTACGATAATCTGCTTCAGTTCTTTCGCGCGCAGCAGCGGCATGGTCGGCACGACGACGAGTCCGGCCTTCAGCGCCGCGAACATCGCCACGGCCATCTGCAAGGTATTCGGTCCGCGCAGCAGCACGCGGTTGCCCGGCTGCAAACCCATTTCGTCGACGAGCACATGGGCGCTGCGATTCACGAGCGCGAGCAGTTCGCCGTAGGTCGTCGCGTGCGGCTTGCCGTCCACGTCGGACCAGATGGCCGGCCGGTCGCGATAACCGGCCTCGATGGTCCGTTCGAGCAGTTCGGTCGCGCAGTTCAGCCGCGCCGGATAGTCCACGTCCGGGTTGTCGAGCAGAAAGACGGGCCATTGATCCTGCGGCGGAAGATTGTCGCGCGCGAAAGTATCGACGTGTGCTGACGGTTCCATCATGGTCTCCCGGTGTCGTTGAGCCGGTTAATGCACTGCGTTTGGCGTGTGGGGCGGCGCGGCTTTCAATGAGGAATCATGGCGGTGGCCTCGATCTCGACCTTGGCGCGATCCTCGATCAGCGCAACGACCTGCACCGCGCTCATCGCGATGTCGTAATCGCCGATCAGTTCGCGAAACGCGCGGCCGATGTCTTTCAGCGCCGCGAGGTATTCGCGCTTGTCGGTGACGTACCACGTCATGCGCACGAGGTGCTCGGGCTTGCCGCCCGCTTCGCGCAGCACGGCGAGCAGGTTCTTGATCGCCTGCACCGCTTGCGCGGCGAAGTCGTCAGTATGGAACTGGGCCTGTTCGTCCCAGCCGATCTGACCGGCGATGAACACCTGCGTGCCGGTGGCCGCGACGCCGTTCGCATAGCCGCGTGGTTTGATCCAGCCGGCGGGAAGGAGAGCTTTTTTCATGAGCGTTGCGCCTCGGTGCGCTTCGATGGATGGGACGATGGAGCGTATGCCGCGAGCGCGCTCGCGATGTCGTCGGGAATCCCGATGGATTTGCCGGTCTCGAACGACATCGTCACGAGCACCTGTTTCGCGCGAAAGCGCGTTTCGCCGTTGCAGTGACCGACGATGTCGAGGCCGATCGAACTGCGGCCGATCACGGTGACGCTCAGCGTCAGCGTGATCGTCTCGCCCATCTGGCTCGGCCGCGAGAATTCGCAATCGAGCTTGACGATCGGCAGGCCGATGCGGCGCTGGCCGATCATGTGCGCGTAGTCGATCAGCAGGCCCTCGTTGAACCAGTCTTCGACAAGCGCATTGGTCATCACGAGATACTGCGGAAAGAACACGATGCCGGCCGGATCGCAGTGCGAAAAGCGGATGCGTACGGGTCTTTCGAACGAAGCGCTCATTGGGCGTGCTCCCCGGCGACGGCAACGGTGGCGGCGTGCGCTTTCAGCAGATCGCGGCCGACGATCAATTGCTGCACTTCGGTCGCGCCTTCGTAGATGCGCAGCGCGCGAATCTCGCGATATAGCATCTCGACCGCGGTGCCGCTTTGCACGCCCATGCCACCGTAAAGCTGCACGGCGGCGTCGATCACCTGCTGCGCGCCTTCGCTCGCGTGCCACTTCGCGAGCGCCGCTTCGCGCGTGACGTTCTCGCCCTGATCGCGCAGCCACGCGGCGCGATAGACGAGCAGCGCACTGCTGTCGATGGTCAGCGCCATTTGCGCGAGCTTCGCTTGTGTGAGCTGGAAGTCGCCGAGCGTCTGGCCGAACATCTTGCGCGACGACGCGCGTGCGAGACCCTCGGCCATCGCATGACGCGCGAAGCCGAGCGAGGCCGCCGCGACCGACGTGCGGAAAATATCGAGCGTGCGCATTGCGAGCTTGAAGCCTTCGCCGGGCACGCCGAGCATCTGGCTCTTCGGCACGCGCGCGTTCGTGAAGCGCAGGCGCGCGAGCGGATGCGGCGCGATCACGTCGATACGCTCGGCAATGTCGAGCCCCGGCGTATCGGCATCGACCACGAACGCGCTGATGCCGCGTGCGCCTGGTGCTTCGCCGGTGCGCGCGAACACGACGTAGAAGTCTGCGATGCCGCCGTTCGAGATCCACGTCTTCTCGCCGTCGAGCACGTAGGCGTCGCCGTCTTCGCGAGCGGCGAGCGCCATCGCGGCGACGTCGGAGCCCGCTTGCGGCTCCGACAACGCGAATGCGGCGATGGCCGTGCCGTTCGCGACGCGCGGCAGATAGCGCGACTTCTGCTCATGCGTGCCGCCGAGCGAGATCGCGCCCGAGCCGAGCCCTTGCATGGCGAGCGCGAAGTCCGCGAGACCGGAATGCTTCGCGAGCGTTTCGCGCAGCAGGCAGACGGCGCGCGTGTCGATCGTGTCGCCGTGGCCGCCGTATGCAACGCCGCCGACGCCGTATTTCAGCCAGCCCGCCGCGCCGAGTTCGCGCACGAGACGGCGGCAGGTCGCATCGGTATCCTGATGATCGTCATGCGCGAGATTGGCGCGGCACCATGCTTCGATGCCGGCGGCCAGTTCGCGATGACGCGGCTCGAAGAACGGCCACGCGAGTGCGCTGTGCATGTCGATCTTATGGTCCTGAGTGGCGGCGCTCAACTCAATCTCCTTCGAACACGGGGCGCGACTTCGCCGCGAACGCGTTGTACGCGCGCTCGAAATCGCGCGTGCTCATGCAGATCGCCTGCGCCTGTGCTTCCGATTCGATGGCTTCGTCGATGCTCATGCTCCATTCCTGGTGCAGCATCTTCTTCGTCATGCCGTGCGCGAAGGTCGGGCCTGCGGCGAGATCGGCGGCGAGCTTCTGTGCTTCTTCGAGCAGCGCCGCCGGTTCGCAGAGGCGGTTGTAGAAGCCCCACGCATGGCCTTCGTCGCCGCTTGCCGAGCGCCCCGTGAACAGCAGTTCGGCGGCGCGTCCCTGGCCGACGATGCGCGGCAGCATCGCGCAGGCGCCCATGTCGCAGCCCGCGAGGCCGACGCGCGTGAACAGGAACGCAAGCTTGCTGCGCGCGGTGGCGAGGCGCATGTCCGAGGCCATCGCGAGAATGGCGCCGGCGCCCGCGCAAACGCCATCGATGGCGGCGATGATCGGCTGCGGGCAATGGCGCATGGCCTTGACGAGATCGCCGGTCATGCGCGTGAACAGCAGCAGTTCGGGCATCGGCAGATCGATCAGCGGCGCGATGATGTCGTGTACGTCGCCGCCAGAACAGAAGTTCTCGCCCGCGCCGTGCAGCACGACCGTCTTCACGTCGGTGGCGTAGGCAAGCTGGCGGAACAGGTCGCGCAACTCCGCATACGATTCGAACGTGAGCGGGTTCTTGCGCTCGGGGCGGTTCAGCGTGATCGTCGCGACTTTGCCCGTCACCGACCAGCCGAAGTGTTTCGCTTCGTATCCGGCGAGCGTGAGGCGGTTGCCGGCCAGCAGCGCGTCGGCGTTGGATCGTGTCATGTGTGTGTCCCCTGCAAGGTAATGGCGGCGGGTCGGTATGGGTCAGTTCTTGAGACTGTCGAGCAGATGTTGCTTCAGTTTGCCGAGGCGGTCATGCGTGTGCACCTTTTCGTCGATGCTCAGGCCACCGAACATTTCGACGACCCATTGCTCATGCGCGGCCGCCATGCGGTCGAACGCCTTGCGGCCGGCGGGCGTGAGGCACACGCTGATCGAGCGGCGGTCGTTCGGATCGGCGCTGCGCAAGACGAGCCCTTCTTTTTCGAGCTGATCGGTAATGCCGGTGACGTTGCCGCCCGTCACCATCATGCGGCGCGACAGTTCGGTCATCTTCAGGCCTTCGGGATGGCGTTCGAGTTGCGCCATCAGATCGAAACGCGGCAACGTCGTGTCGAATTCGTTGCGCAGGCGTTTGCGCAATTCGGCCTGCACGAGATTCGTCGTGGTCAGCATGCGCAGCCAGAGACGCAGGCCCATGTGACTGTCCGCGCCCGTACTCATTTCGAGGTCCACGACGTTCTCCGCGGGTTGGGCGACACCTTTGCGCGACGGCTTCTTTTCTACGGCCGCGGCGGTGGCCGCCGCGGGCTTGCCTGCGTGTGTCGATTTGCTCACATCACTTCTCCGCCGGAGATCGAAATGGATTGGCCCGTGATCGCGTCCGAGCCGGGCTGGCACAGCCACAGCACCGAGTTGGCGACCTGCTCGGGACTGACGAAGCGGCGCTGCGGGTTCGAGCGCAGCAGCGCTTCGCGTGCCTGCTCTTCGGTGCGCGAAGTTTTGCTCGTAATCTGTTCGAGCGAAGCGTGCAGCAGTTCGGTTTCCGTATAGCCGGGACACACCGCATTGACCGTGATGCCGCGCGTCGCGACTTCGAGCGCGAGCGAGCGCGTGAGGCCGATCACGCCGTGTTTCGCCGCGCAATACGCGGCCACGTAGGCATAGCCGATCTGCCCCGCGGTACTCGCGACGTTGACGATGCGCCCGTACCCACGTTCGAGCATGCCCGGCAACACCGCGCGCGCGCCGAGAAATACGCCGGTGAGGTTCACATCGAGCATGCGCTGCCAGAGCGCCATGTCGGTATGCGCGAACGGCGCGGCCTGCGCCTGCCCCGCGTTGTTGACGAGCATATCGACCGCGCCCGCCTGGTCGAACGCCCGCGCGACCGCTTCTTCCTGCGTCACGTCCACGCTGATGCAGGCCACGTTGCCGAGTGCCGCGCATCGTTCGCGCTGCGCTTCGAGCCGTTGCGCGTTGCGGCCCATCAGCGTGACACGCGCGCCCGCGCGCAGCAGCGCCTCGGCGACCGCCGCGCCGATGCCGCTGCCGCCGCCCGTGACGACGGCATGCTGTCCAGTGAGCCATGAGGTTGGCGTGTTCACGTCGTTCCTTCCGCGCGCTGGGCGCGTTGTTGTGAGGTGAGGCCCGCGTTCGCGATGGCCTGCGCGCGTTCGCGTTCGAGATTGCGTTCGAGCTGGACCTTGGCTGCCGTGTAGGGCTTCGGCCACGCGACGTCGAGATAGCCGATCTTCGCGGCTTCGTTCAGCGTCCACGCCGGATTCGCGAGATGCGGACGCGCGATCGCGCAGAGGTCCGCGCGGCCCGCCGCGATGATGCTGTTCACGTGGTCCGCTTCCGAGATCGCGCCGACCGCGATCGTCGCGATACCGGCCTCGTTGCGCACGCGATCGGCGAACGGCGTCTGGAACATGCGGCCATACACGGGCTTTTCTTCCTTGCTGACCTGGCCCGACGAGACGTCGATCATGTCCGCGCCCGCTGCCTTGAAGGCCTCGGCGATCTTCACGGCGTCGTCGGGCGTATTGCCGCCTTCGACCCAGTCGTGCGCGGAAATACGCACCGAAATCGGCTTTTCTTGCGGCCATACCGCGCGCATCGCCTTGAACACACGCAGCGGATAACGCAGACGGTTTTCGAGCGAACCGCCGTATTCGTCGGTGCGTCGATTCGTGAGCGGCGACAGGAAGCTCGACAGGAAATAGCCGTGCGCGCAGTGTAGTTCGAGCCAGTCGAAGCCGGCTTCGACCGACATGCGCGTTGCCTCGACGAATTGCGCCTCGATCTCGCGCAGTTCCTCACGCGTGGCTTCGCGCGAATGCTGGCTGATGCCGCGCAAGTACTGTTGCGGCGATGCCGAGATAAGCGGCCAGTTGCCTTCGGCGAGCGGCTGATCGATGCCTTCCCACGCAACGCGCGTCGAACCTTTTGCGCCCGAGTGGCCGAGTTGAATGCCGATCTTCGCATCGGACTGGCTATGCACAAGATCGACGATGCGCTTCCATGCGGCCAGATGCGCGGGAGCGTACATGCCGGGGCATGCGGGCGTGATACGCGCTTCGGGCGACACGCAGGTCATTTCCGTCATGACGAGCGCGGCGCCGCCCATCGCGCGCGCGCCGAGATGCATGAGGTGATAGTCGCCGGGCACGCCGTCGACGGCCGAGTACTGCGCCATCGGCGAGACCACGACGCGGTTTTTCAGCGTGACGCCGCGCACCGTGAACGGCGTGAACATCGGCGGAATGGAGTGCTTTTTCGGCGCGCGCTCGATGCCGGAACGCTGCGCGAGCCAGTCTTCGAAGCCCGACAGATAGTGCGCGTCGCGCTCGCGCAGGTTCTCGTGCGAGATGCGCTGCGAGCGCGTGAGCAGCGAATACGCGAACTGTTCCGGCTCGAACGACGTATAACGGTCGACGTGTTCGAACCACTCCGTCGAATTGCGCGCGGCGTTCTGAATCCGCAGTACGTCGATGCTGCGAACTTCGGTGTAGTGCGCGAGCGCAGCGGCGAGGTCGCCGGGATGCGCGCTCATGCTGTTGGCGAGCTCGATGGCGTCTTCGAGCGCGAGCTTGGTGCCCGAGCCGATCGAGAAGTGTGCGGTGTGCGCGGCGTCGCCCATCAGCACGACCGGGGTTTGCGTGCCGTTCGCGTTCGCGCGCCAATGCACCCACTCCGTGTTGACGACGCGCGGGAAGCGAATCCATTGCGACGAGCCGCGCAAGTGCGCTGCGTTCGACATCAGCGCATGGCCGTCGAGGTACTTCGCGAACAGCTTCTCGCAGAATGCGATGCTGTCTTCCTTGCTCATGTCGTCGAGACCGGCGGCGCGCCATACGCGCTCGGGCGTCTCGACGATGAAGGTCGAGGTTTGATCGTCGAAGCGATAGGCGTGGGCCTGAAACCAGCCGAATTCGGTTTCTTCGAACGCGAACGTGAAGGCGTCGAAGAGCTTTTTCGTGCCGAGCCAAACGAAGCGGCAGTCGCGCACGTCGATGTCGGGCTCGTAAGTGGCCGCGTACTTTTGCCGGACCATGCTGTTCAGGCCGTCGCATGCGATGACGAGGTCGGCGTCGTAGGCGGTGTCGTCCATGACCTGCGTTTCGAACACGAGCTTCACGCCGAGTTCTTCGCAGCGCGCTTGCAGGATATTGAGCAGACGTTTGCGGCCGATGCCGCAGAAGCCGTGACCCGACGAGCGAACCGTCCGGCCGCGGAAATGAATTTCGATGTCGTCCCAGTGATTGAACGCGTCGAGGATCGCCTCGGCGCTCGGGGCGTCGGCCGCGCGCAGATTGCCGAGCGTCTGGTCGGAGAATACGACGCCCCAGCCGAACGTATCGTAGGGGCGGTTGCGCTCGACGACCGTGACGTCATAGCCCGGGTTGCGTTTTTTCATCAATAGACCGAAGTACAACCCGGCCGGGCCGCCACCGATACAGACGATGCGCATGCTGGTTCCCCAAAAAATGGACTCTGCGGTGAGATTAATTTAGGTTTTGATAGTTTAGATGTCAAGTAAATTTCGAGAAGAAGGGCAAGGACCTGAAAGACAAACACCCCGAAAGCCGGACCTATGTCCAGCCTTCGGGGTGCGGTTCAGCTCGAAGCGCGTGCTCGCCTTGCGCCTATGCGCGCCTCGCTATCATTCGCGATAACTGTTACTGGCCGGCCGGCGACGCGACGGACGGGGTCGCCAGCGTGTTGTGGCTCCCGTACGCGTTGCCGCCGGACGTCGTGCTGCTCATGCTCTTCTGCACGTTCGAGTTCTGCGAGCCGGTGCCCATGCCGCTGTCCGAGCCAGTGGCGCCGGGCGTGCCGTAGCCGCTCGTCTGCTGCGGGGCGGCCGGCGATACGACCGAGGGGGTGGCGAGCGTGTTGTGGCTCTGTGCGTATGCGCCGCCCGACAGCGCAAGTGCGGCGACGGCCGCGATTGACATGCTGATTGCCTTGTTCATGATTCGTGCCTCCACGATTGGACTGGAATGTCGACGCAGCCGATCGTCATCGGCTTGATCGTGAATCGAGCAATTATCGTGACTGGTGCTCTTATTCACCTTGAGACGAGGTGCGTCGTGCAGAGCGTTTCGTTTGTACCTGGCAGAGCCGCCGCCCCGTTCAGCCGCGTCCGCCCTATGCGATTTCGTCGCGGGACAGATGCGGGAGACGCCGCGTGACCGGAATCGACGCGAACGAATTGATGCAACCAGCATGCACCATCGAATCGATCGAGATCGTGATGACTGGCGGCTGCGGCGACATGACTGCTCGATACCAGGAACAATGGAAAACATCGAATGGATCGATTTCCTGAAGCGCTTGCAACAGTATAGGCGAAGCAGCGATTTCGCGGCGCCGGTGCCGCCGCAGTGCCGGCAAAGCATGCTTCGATGGTTGACCGGACCCAGTTGACCCGTGTTTGCGCCGCGCAGTCGACGGCCGCTTATGCGGCGCATTGATCGACCCCGCCGCAATCCAGTTCGTGGAGACAATGGGCGAAACGAAGCCCCTCACTTGAGCAGACCGACGTAATGGGCCCGTGGCCGAAGCAGCGTCCCGTCGGCGATCTGCTCGATGGCATGCGCCATCCAGCCCACGCTGCGGCCGATCGCGAACATCGAGAACACCGAGTCGTCCGGCAAGCCGCAGTACCTGGCCAGCGCGGTGAGCGCGATGTCGATCGTCGGCGCGAGGCTGCTCGTCCGATGCACGTATGCGGTCAGTTCGCGCACATCGTCGGGGGCGTCGAACGCGGCCAGCAGGTCCGCCGCACGCGGATCGCCCTGCGGATACAGCTCGTGACCGAAGCCGGGCAGCGGGCCGTGAGTGGCCCTCCAGTGCTCGACGGCCGTTGCGACACCGTGTTCGCGCACTTCGCCGAGCAATGCCTGCACGCGTGCCGGGGCGCCGCCATGCAGCGGTCCCGACAACGCGGCCAGGCCCGCCAGCATGCAGGCGCCGAGCGATGCGCCCGTCGATGCGGTCACGCGCGCGGCAAACGCCGAGGTCGTCAGCTCCTGGTCCGCCAGCCACACCAGCGCGCGGCG
The DNA here is from genome assembly GCF_011752945.1 of Paraburkholderia sp. Cy-641. Taxonomy (NCBI): domain Bacteria; kingdom Pseudomonadati; phylum Pseudomonadota; class Betaproteobacteria; order Burkholderiales; family Burkholderiaceae; genus Paraburkholderia; species Paraburkholderia sp. Cy-641. The sequence continues at coordinate 38,714 of NZ_VWWM01000007.1, read as the reverse complement.
CAGCAGATCCGCCTGCGCTTCGCAGCGCCACGCACGCGCGATGCGCAGATGCAGGGGACCGTCGCCGTTCAGCGCGACGAAGCTGCTGGCGAGCCGGCCCACCAGGCTGGCCGCTTCGTCGTGCAGATGCCGCGGATCCGTCGTGAGATTCGAACCCGGGTTGGCGGCCGCGAGCGAGATCGATACATACGCTCGCGCGAGTGGCGTGGTGTCCGGCGTAGCCGGCAGCGCGTCGCGCAGCGTCGGAAAACGCGGCGAGTGCTCGCAGTCCCACAGGCATTGCGCGGCGTCTTCGAGCGTGGCCCGCGCGGCGAGTTCGAGCGCATCCGTGCCGCGGTAATAGAGCCGCCCGCGCTCGATCGTGGAAATGCGCGTGTTGATGATGGGCTCGCCCCACGCCATCGTGCTCGCGGCAATATTCTTGTGGGCACGCCCGAGATTGCGTTTCTTCATCAGCGCGGCGACATCCGACGCGCTATAGAGCTTGCGGCTCACATGCTCCGGGTCCCAGCGCACTTCGATGCGCCCGCGGCTGACATACGCATACAGGGTCTGCTTGCGCACACCCAGCGCGCGGCAGGCCTCCTCCTGAGTCATCCAGCTTTGCACGTTGATTGTCTCAATCAAGATTGACGCCCGGTGGCAGCGTGCGTCAAATTCGCTCCACACGTTCGCATGCGCCCATCGCGCACGAGCGCGGATACCGGCAATCATAGCGCGCCGCCGCCCCCGAGCCGTCATGGCGGCGCGGCCGCGCCAACAGGAGACAACGATGTTCACGCAAAGGACGGGTGGCTATGCCGCGACGGACGCGGTTCGCGTCACGCGCACCCGCTTCACGATTCTGGCGGTGATTCTGCTGCTCGCGACGGTCGCTTATGCCGATCGCGCGATCCTCTCGATCGCCGGCCCGGGCATCGCCAAAGAGTTCGGGCTCGACCATGTGCAGCTCGGCTATGTGCTGTCGGCGTTCAGCTGGGCCTATGTGGTCGGGCAGATTCCCGGCGGCCTGCTGCTCGATCGCCTCGGCACCAAGACCATGTATGGCGCCACGCTCGTTCTCTGGTCCATCGCGACGATACTCGTCGGCTTGATTGGCCATGTGACCACGGACCTCTCGGTCGCACTCGGCTTGCTGTTCGCGCTGCGCTTCGCACTCGGGCTGATCGAGGCGCCCAGTTTTCCGGCCAATAGCCGCGTGGCGGTCATGTGGTTTCCGAAAGAAGAGCGCGGGCTGGCTACCTCGCTGTTCGCGTCCGCATCGTATTTCGCGGTAGCGATTTTCTCGCCGCTGGCCGGCTGGCTTACCGCGAAGTTCGGCTGGCCCGCGCCGTTCTTCGCGCTCGGGTTGATCGGCATCGCGTCCGCCGGGGTGTGGGCCGTCGTGATGCACGAACCGGGCAAGCACCCGCGCGTATCGCAAGCCGAACTCGACCGGCTCGTCGCGGGCGGCGCGATGATCGACATCGACTCGGCCCACGAGCGTCTTTCGCGTCCCGTGATGTCGGGCAAGGCGCTGCGTCTGCTGCTCGGCAATCGCATGCTCTGGTGCTCGTACATCGGCCAGTATTGCGTGATTGCGCTGAGCTATTTCTTCATCACCTGGTTTCCGATCTATCTGGTGCAGGCGCGTGGCATGAACGTCATGCAGGCGGGGCTCGCGACGATGCTGCCGGCCGTGTCGGGTTTTCTCGGCGGCATTGCGGGCGGCGTAATTTCGGACTGGCTGATCCGCAAGGGCTGGAGCGTGTCGTGGGCGCGCAAGACGCCGTATATCGTCGGCATGGCGGTCGGCTGCTGCATCGTGTTCTCGGCGTTTACGGAAAGCAATACCGCCATCGTTCTGCTGATGACGCTCGCGTTCTTCGGCAAGGGCGCGGCGGCGGGCGCGGGCACGTGGGCCATCGTCAGCGATACGGCGCCGCGCGAGGCCGTGGGTCTCGCGGGTGCGATCTTCAACTGCGTCGGCAATATCGGCGGTATCGTCACGCCGATCGTGTTCGGCTATATCGTGCAGGCCACCGGCGGCTATACCGCCGGACTTTATTTTGTTGCGGCACACTGCCTGATCGCCGCCGTGGTGTATCTCGTGTTCATGGGCCGCATCGAGCGCGTGAAGGTGAACTGAGCGCGGCGAAACGCACGCGCATCGCAACGTATAACGGATTGATCCATCATGTCGAAACCCATCATTCTCAATGCCGCCGAGTTGCCGGCGCGCACCCAGGCGGAACTCGCCTCGCTCTTTACCGTGCTCGACCTGCCGCAGCAAGCGGACGAAGCCGCCGCGCTGCTCGCGCGACACGGCGCCTCGATTCGCGGCATTGCGCTGCGCAAGACGAAGATCGACGCGGCGTTTCTCGCTGCACTGCCCGCGCTGGAGATCATCGCGAGCTATAGCGCCGGGCTCGACAATCTCGACGTTCAAAGCGCGCAGGCGCGCGGCATTCGCATCGAGAACGCGTCGCGCGTCCTGGCCGAGGACGTTGCCAACACCGCGATCGGTCTCGCGCTCGCCGTCACGCGCGATCTCGTGCAGGCGGATGCCTACGTTCGTTCCGGCCGATGGCCCGAGCAGGGCGCGCTGCCTCTCGGCCGCTCGATCTCGCGCATGAGGATCGGCATCGTCGGGCTCGGCACGATCGGCGCGGCGATTGCGAAGCGCCTGCAGGCATTCGGTTCACGGCTTGCGTACTATGGCCCGAACCGCAAGCCGGTCGATCTGCCGTATTACGACGACGTGGCGCGCCTCGCGGCGGATAGCGACATGCTTATCCTGACCTGTCCGCTCTCGCCGCAAACGCATCATCTGGTCGACGCGCGAGTGATCGACGCGCTGGGGCCGCAGGGCTTTCTCGTCAACATCGCGCGCGGGCCGGTGGTCGACGAGGCGGCACTGATCGCGGCGCTCGCGGACAAGCGGATCGCGGGCGCGGCGCTCGACGTGTTCGAGCATGAACCGCATGTGCCTCGTGCGCTGATCGACGATCCGCGTGTCGTGCTCACGCCGCATATCGGTTCGGCTACCGAAGAAACGCGCACGGGCATGGCGGATAACGTTGTCGATATGCTTGCGAGCCACTTCGGCATTGCCGGTCCGCGCAGCACGTCGACGCGTGTGGCCGAGGCCGGGAATGCGGCGCCGGCAGTGCCGGCACTCTGAACGTAGATAAAGGGCGTCGCGGAAGAGTCTTCGCGGCGCCTGTTTGGTTGAATGCCTCTCTGGGGCGTGCAGTCGCCAGTCACCCGCGATCTAGCGATAGTTCACAAAGTCGATGATGTCGTTGAGGAACCACGGCAAGATCAATTGGGTGTCGGAATAGCTGGTGCCGACCGTGAGTCTCGGCGGTCGCGAGGCACCATCGCCGGGCCTGGCGCCCTCGGGCGTGTGCAGGATGTAGCTATTCGCATGGGCCGGGCTCGACCACCCAGCCTGATCGCTCGCGGACGACGACGTCGAGGTGCAACCGGCAGTGAGTACGAAAAGAACTGCTGCGAAGCAAAGGGACTTCATGGTGGTTTGAACTCCAGCAACACGACTTTGGCGATGTGCCGATGGCGAATCCAGTGCGGATCAATTCGCCGTGGTGAATCGATTGTGCCAAAAGCGGCGCTGTACGTGTCGAAAACCCTTGTGTCGTCCGGCATCCCGAGCGGGTCTGCCGATAGATGGTCCCAGTCGTGACGCGCAGTTCTTTCGATGTGATGCTTGCGATATGAGTCAGCGTGGGTCCGCGATCGTTTCTCGCTTCACGTGCGTGACTTTTCCGCCCGAAAAGATCAGGTAACTCACGACGGCGAGAGTGCAGACCGCGATGCCGCCATAAAGCATGAGCCACTCGAAGCCATGGACGAGCGCGCCGCGGCTGATGGCCGCAAATCCGTCGCTGGACAAAGCCGGCCATTGCGCCGCCGCCGCGGGATGCAGGTCGCCGATGGCGATGCGGTTTGCCATGGCGTCCCACGAGATGTCGAGCGGCGCCGCGGGCAGCGCATCTTGCAGACGATGCGCAACGCCCTTGACGAGAAGGAGCCCCATCATCGCGATGTTGATGGCGAGCGTAATCATGCGGGCGCTCATGTCGATGCCCGATGCCATGCCGGCGCGCGTGCCCGAAGCCGAACCGGTCGTCGTATTGGTGACCGGCGTATTGGTGATGCCGAGTCCCGCGCCGGCAACGAAGCAGCCCGGAAGAATCGCGAGCGCGCTCGTGTGATCGAAAGCACTGCCCACACGCATCAGAAAGAACCCGAGTCCGATCGTGAACAGGCCCGCGGGAATGACAATAGCCGGCGAATAGCGCAATGCCAGACGCTCGCCTATCGGCGGGAATACGAGAGTCGGCAATGTATAGGCCAATAGAAACAGTCCCGCCACCATGGGGCTTGCGCCCAGTGCATGCTGGAAATAGATCGGCAGATAGATGATGAACGGCCAGAAGCTGAAGTTCATGCCGACCGAGCCGAGCAGCGCACCCGAGAAATTGCGGATTCGGAACACGGAGAAATCGAACATCGGATGCGCACTGCGCATTTCCGCCACGAAGAACGCCACGAGACTCGCAGTACTCGCGACGAAAATCGCGATGCCCGAGCGACTCGTGAAGCCGATATCGGCCCCCTGCGTAATAAACGAAACGAAGCCGAATACGGCGCCCGACAACGTCACCATGCCGGCGACGTCGAGCTTGCTCGCGTGCGGGTCGCGCGACTCGCGCACGCCGGGTACCGCGAGTACCAACGTCACGATGGAAATGAGCACGTGAACCCAGAAGACCCATTGCCAACTCGATAGTGCGACGATCGCGCTGCCGATCAACGGCCCGAAGCCCAAACCGATACCGAGGATGATGCCCCACGCGCTGAATGCCCGGGCGCGTTCGGCGCCTTGCGGAAACTGATGCGACAGCACGGCGACGAGACAGATGAGCATCGCGCCGCCGCTTGCGCCCTGCAGAAAACGGCTCGCGATCAGCACGGGCGCACTCGATGCGAGTCCGCACCACAGCGAGGCGATGCCGAACAACACGATCGAGACAATGAACATGCGCTTGCGGCCGAAGCGATCCGCGAGCGTTCCGGTTGCCATGAGTACGGTCGTACACGCGATGGTGTACGCGTTCATGATCCACTGCATCTGCTTGAAATCGGCGTGCAGCACGCCTTCCAGTGTCGGCAATATGGCCGGCACGCTCGAAATTTCGAGGCCGAACATCATCGCCGCGAGACACACGGCGAATAGCGCGAGGATATTCCGTCGAGCGTCGCACGGAAGGCATTGCTTCGTGGTTGCTTGCGGTTCGAGGTCGCATACCTGCATGTTTGACTCCAAAGGGTGGCGCGCCATTGCGATGGCATGGCGGTGAACGACCCAATCCAGTTTAGGGGAATAAGATTCCCTTATTGGTCCATTAAATTCCCATGATAGATTCCTGTTTGGAACCAATGAAGGGGCATCCAATGACAGATAATCTGGACGGCGTGGCGACGTTCGTGCAGGTGGTCGAGGCCGGCAGCTTTGCGCTGGCAGCGGAGCGCATGAACCTCACGCGCTCGGCGGTCGGTAAGGCGATTAGCCGGCTGGAAGCGCGGCTCGGTGTGCGGCTGCTTCATCGCAGCACGCGCAGTCAGACTCTCACGGCTGAAGGGCAGGCCTATTACGAGGGATGCGTGCGGGCACTCGCGGAACTCGATGTTGCCGAGGCCGCGCTCGATCATGGCCGGGCTGAGCCTGCCGGCAGGTTGCGAGTGAGCGTGCCCGAAGCGTTCGGGCATTTTTGCGTCGCGCCGATTCTGCTCGATCTCGTGCGGCAGTATCCGAAGTTGCAGATCGATCTTTCGTTTACCGATCGCTTCACGGATCTCATCGAAGAAGGCTTCGATCTTGCCGTGCGAATAGGCGAGTTGCGCGACAGCAGCACACTCGCGGCGCGGCGGCTCGGTACGCAGCACGTTGTGATCGGCGCGTCGCCCGCGTATCTCGAGCGCTACGGAACGCCAACCTGTATCGAGCAACTGGAGAACCACGTCGGCATTGCGCTCTCGCGTGCCGGCGCAGTTGCTCCATGGAACGCAAAAGACGCGGACGGCAGCGCGCAGCCGGTACGTATCCGCTCGCGTGTCAGCATGGACGACATTCAGGCGATTGCGGCGGCGGCAATCGACGGCTACGGACTGGCGTGGCTACCGTGCTGGCTGTTGACGCGTTACGCGAAAAGCGGGGCGCTGGTGCCGGTTCTCGATAACTATCGGGTCCGCTCTCAGGCGATCTATGCGATCTGGCCGAAAGTGCGTCATTTGCGGGCGAAAACGCGAGTTGCCATCGATGCGCTGAAGGAGAAAGTACCGGAGATGATTGGGGACTAGTGCGGCATTGTTCAACTGTTCATATTATAATTTCATGTCGCTTACAAAAAACTGCCATAGGCCAATTGCGCCGCGCCGCAGCGGCACGATAAAACGACAAGGCAATAAAATAGGCACGCCGGCGGCCAGCCCATGCGTTGCGTAATAACAGTGTTATTTGAAATATGACCACGCCCATTGAGACCATCGAAGCGCGCGATTCCGCGCGTTTCTTTACGCAACCCAAAGTACTCGTTATCCTCGCGACCGTATGCTGCCTGCTGTGGGGCAGCTCGTATCCGGCAATCAAAATCGGCTATTCGCTGCTCGGCATTACGCAAGGCGACATTCCGTCGAAACTGGTTTTCGCTGGCTACCGGTTCGTTCTTGCGGGACTGTTTCTGCTGATTCTCGCTGCACTATCGAAGAAGTCGCTTTTCAATTTGACCCGCCGCAACGCGGGACAGTTGATGCTGCTGGGCGTTACGCAAACGGCCATTCAATATGTGTTCTTCTATATCGGCCTTGCATACACCACTGGAGTGCGCGGCTCGATCCTGAATTCGACGACGACCTTCTTCAGCGTGCTGCTCGCTCACTTTATCTATAAGAACGACAAGATCTCGCCGCGCAAGGCGGTTGGGTGCCTGTTGGGATTCGTGGGCGTCATGGTGGTCAATTTCAGCGATAGCTCGTTCGAGTTTGCGTTTACGCTGCTCGGCGAAGGCTTTATCGTGATCGCCGCATTCGTGCTGTCGGCCGCGTCGATCTACGGCAAGCGTATTTCGCAGGGCATGGACGTCATGGTCATGACGGGCTACCAGCTCGGGTTTGGCGGCGTCGTGCTCGTCGTGGCAGGTTATGCGACAGGCGGTACGCTGAGCGGATTCACGGTGGAATCGGCGGCGCTGCTCGGCTACCTGGCGCTTCTCTCCTCGGTGGCTTTTTCGTTGTGGAGTTTGCTGCTCAAATACAACCAGGTCGGCAGAGTGACCGTGTTCAACTTCCTCGTGCCGGTGTTCGGTACTGCGTTGTCCGCGATATGTTTGAACGAGAACATCATGGAGTTGAAGAATCTGCTTGCGCTCGTTCTCGTTTGCAGCGGGATATGGCTGGTTACGCGTGCGCCGCAAGTGCGTTCCGTGTATGCGAAGACGGGTGGTGCGCGGGGGTGTCGGGAGAGTTGAGGCTCAGCGTGATGGGTGTGCGAGCCGCGGCAAGTACACCCATGCCTTTTAACGTCGACACGTAACAACGCGTTCCGCTATCGCCCCCACTTGCAACCGCGTCCCGCCGATTTCGATGTCGAGTAGACGCGCTTCCACCAGCCGATAACTCCCCTGAGACAGCGCATCGCGGACACTCGTGCAGTCCGGCCCGATGTCGAGTCTGCCGAGCAATGGCAGTAGCCACGACATCAACGTGAGCAGCAGCTTACGTGTGCCACAAATGAAATTGTTTCTTACGTTGGTGATATTCAAACCGGCGGCGAATGCCAATGTGCTGACTGTACGGGTGCGACGTAGAGGAGGACCAGGAGGGACGGAAAGAAAACCGCATGGGGGATGACCGAAGATGGGCCTCCCGCTATTTCCAGAAGGATGTACAACAGTATTCCTTGTGCTATTCCGACTGCTATGCGATACGCAAAGAGACTCGCGATGGGCAGCGCGGTTTCTCCCCGAACAGCTTCGGGATTCGCTTCGTTCATGTAGTTTTTCCTGTCTGCGTCAACAGGCTATGAGCGGTACTGGATGAAAAACCCGTTCCATGTTCGCAATAAGCGTTGCAGATTCGCATCCACGGCTACTTGACGGCGCCATGTATTCAGACTCCAAGGTATCACGTCTTACAACGGGAGTACTGAGTGAGCAGCCATATCTCGCGCACGGGACGCAGCGAACGTTTTCAGAGTCAGCAACAGGCAATTCGGCAACAGGCAATCGACACACCGTCGCCTACTCAAGCGGCATCGCCTGCCTGCACACCTTCGCTTCAGGGGCTTTCTCCGCTGTCTCGACCCGTGTCGAGCGCTCAAGGCAACATGGCACAGCCAATTCGCCGCTCCAATCTTAGGGAAGTCGGGGCCGCGGCGTCACCGGAAGTATCGCGCCAGCAGTTCATGATGAAACTGGTCCATCAAGGCGTTGAGGATTACACCCGGGCACTGGTCGCTTATCCGAGAACTCGGACAGGCATAACACAAGTTGCCGACCACAGTGAGCCGTTGATCAGAACGCTTAAAAAGCTGGCAGATACGCTAAAAATCGCTATGGGGGAGGCAAAGAAGAACCTCAAGTCCAATACGAACGAGCGATCATCCGCCGGTCTGTTAAAGCGCTTTAGCGAGGAGCTGGAGGACCTCAATCGCGAATGCCAGAGTGCGTCCGATCTTGTGAAAGATCTCGGGGACGTGCTAAATAAGTTCAACCCTTATCTCCGGAAAATGGCAGGGGGGGTATCCCTCGTTCTTAATCCTAATGAGCCTGAAACGCAGAAATTTTTCGAGAAAAATATTAAGGATATCTCCGGGAAGATAGCCAGGAGCCGTGCATGCTTCGATACGATACTCGCGGGCATTGACCGGGACATGCCATCGTTGCGAGACGTGAAGATTGACGGTAATTCCCTGGATGAGACCTGGAAATGGGCTCTCAAGAAAACGCGGGACAGCCATATAAAGGAACTGCTGTACTTGGGGAGAATGGCTGATACAGTGGGCAAGACGTTAGTCTCTACGTGCGTCAGTGAGCTACTTGGCAGATTCGGTCAATTAGGCGAGGTGATCAATAGAACGACCCGAGCCGAAGATCGACGTACAGGGAACATAGGCGGTGGGTACGATGACAGGTTTGCTGCCCTGTTGCGGGAATCGTCCAATGTCGGCAGCCAGTACGCCACCTTTGCAAAGTCCATGGACGAAAATCTCCGGTGGATCGATGGACTACGCGGTAAGCCCGGCATCTTCGATTCTATAGTACTGGACGAACACCGCCATCTGATCAATGCGGGTATGCCCATCGACACCAAAGCCGTCATTCTGTTCGACAATATTCGTAAGTCTCTCCGGTACAGGAATCAAGGCGAGAGGATTGCGGGCACCTCTGACCCCGCAGTGACCGCACAGTTTGACGAGGTATCAGTCAGCACGATGGTTCGCATCAGCGTCGAGTTGCTCCATAACGTTTCACATTGCCTCACGGCATTTCCAGATAGCGATCCTTTAGCATACTGTCGCCGCGAAGACGCGATGCGCCAACCCGTGCTCGACGCGGTCGCACTACACTGCGGCGAAATCGAAACCGACCTGGAGTGGCTGCGCAACAGCATGAAAAGCGATAGCCCTCGATCTGCTAGCAGCAACGAAGTTGACGCCGCGTATGAGCAGCTACAGGTCGCAGTATCGCGCGTCCGGCGGAATCTGCAGTGGAACATCGCCACTGCCAACGCGATGAGGACGTCGCTGGCTAGAGACCCCAAGTATGCGCGCATGGTCACCGCGGCACTTGTTACCCCCAGCGAAGTTGCGGTGCGCGATTACACGGCGAAGTATCTAAAGGGCTTGGCGGTGCCCGCGCCTCCTGAGGTGAAAATCCCGGAGATCGACTGGGACGACGAGCCGTCGAGCCGGATCGCCGCGAATAGCGGCAAAGGCAAGGGCAAGGGCAAGAAGACTGTGCGCCAGCGGCAGGCAATCGCCGAGAGCAAGCGAAACCAGGCGGCACGGGAGGTTGCCCGCGAGCAGGAGCTTGCTGCGGCGAAGGAGTCGCTGATTCAACTGTGCGCGACTCCATTCGACGTCAAAAGGGTACGACAGTATGCTGCTTCGCTTGCAAATCTCGCGCGCACCGAGGCTGATGCGAGCGGCCTGAAGCTGCTGAGCGGCTTCGGCATCTACGGCAAATTCATGCGCGCGGCAGACGCGCTCGACAAAGGGCGTCAGGATGTGCTCGCCCGGATCGCCACGATCGATAAGCTAATCGAAACGCTCACCGATCCGGATGAGAATGGGCAAGCGGCCCTCGATGCAAAGCGTATGGCGCTGCCTGTTCGCATAGCGTTGACGCAGGATGTCAACAAGTTGTCGGGAGGTATCGCCGCATTGCGCAACGAGGCCGCCGTCCAGCAAAAGCGCCGCAATCTGAAGCTGTTCGCGCAGAAGCCTTCGCGCGAACTGTTCCAGTGGCTCCAGAAACATGATCGCAATAGCCTCGTATCAGTGAGCCAAACGATCCGCCGAAAGCGACTGGCGGGGATCGCGCCGAACGGCGAGCCCCATCCACACGGCGACTTCCTCGACGAATACGTGATCACGCTAAGGGACGCGCAGCGTATTGCCTACCTCGATCCCGGGGAAGACAAGCCGCGCATCAAGACTGTCACGACAGTGCCACTGCATGTGCACTACCGCTCGGAAACCGCGACCCGTCCGGAAGCGTGCCACTTCAAGAATGAGCCGCAAAGCAAGGTGGGCGGTGGGGACGCGTACCGCTCGGACGATGGCGTTGCGTTGATGGAGCGTGTGTTGGAAGACGTTAGCAAGATGGCCAACGTAGGGGCTGAACCGCGCCGGATTGGGTGACGGTTCCAACTCCTGACGCTGTGTTGTTCGTCTAGGGGGTAGAACCTGTCGAACCTGAATTTGATCGATGCGTTGTTTCCGAAAAAATAGCTATAGTCGACAGTATTAACGCCAGGATTATCGTATTTCTGCGGTTTTCCGAATCTACGGACTACATCGTCGAATGAAAGCGTACCCATTGCCAGGGCCAGTCCGGCTCGAAGAAGACGAAAAGTCGCTCCTGTTCCTGCACAGACATGAGTTTCGAAATATCCTGCATTTCACTGTGCTCCGTTGTCAGTGGACCGGTCTGTGCTCGAAGGGGCGGGGTGCTCATGAGCAAAAGCATAAGGAGCGCTGCACTCGTCTTCCGCATGCGTGTAAAACCCCTAGTGACTGGCTTGCATAAAATAGGCACGGACTATATCCCTACGGCAATTGGACACACTGCAATTTATGGATCGGATCAAGCCAATCGCTCCGGGCGATACTCACCGGCCCACATCCAGCGCACGTCAGCAGGCGGCATGTCGAGTCGCAGATATGGCTTGAACCTGTCGCCAGCGCGTACCACGGCCTTGCCAACTATTCCCGCTTGCATCCAGCTTTCCCATAGGCCTGTTTCAGGGCACACCATGCCGGTGCGCAGGTTCATCATGCCGTATTTCTGGCGCTTGGCGAGGTAACGCTGCTCAAGTTGCTCCGGCGTTAAATACCAGCGGGTGATCTTGATACTGCGCAGGTCGCGAGGATTTTGCAGACTCTGGAATTCGGGACCGTCGTGTCCGTATTTCCCTTTATATGTCACCGTGACATACACGTCGTATGGGGAATCAGGTGGTAGTAGTTGACGATAGACAAAATCGACAGTGTCGGGGTCACCCCCAATGATTACGCCTCGAGGTGAAAAGTAGGAGCTTCGCTCGTTACGCACACTGTCAATCGATTCGCCTCTGACCACGCGATGCAGGTTCAGCGTGGCCTCATAGCTTTCCTTCGGTATGTCGGTCGTCGTCAGGCTGTCAATACCAATCATGACTGTTTTGACACTCGGCTTTCCGTCAACAAGCAGTAGCTTGTCGAACCGGAAATCAACCGTCACGTTCTTCTGAAGGAAGTATGTATATTCAACGATGATGTCTTCAGGCGAGCTATATGACACTGGCTTTCCGAATCGACGGACTATATCGTCGAATGAAAGCGTACCTGTAGCCCAGGCCAGCCCGGCTTCGAAGAAGGGAAACAGTTGCGCCTGCTCCTGTACGGACATGGGTTTCGGAATGTCCGGCATGTCACTCCCCCTTACTGGCGATGGGCTGGTCTGTGCCCGGAGAGTCGGGATGCTCATGAACAAAAACATAAGGAACACTGCACTCATTTTCCGCATGCGTGTAAAGCCCGTAATGGCCGGCTTGCATGAAATGGCAACTGGCCACATCTTCACAGTAAAATTCGACACACTGCGATTTATGGATCGGATCAAGCCAATCGCTCCGGACGATACTCGCCAGCCCACATCCAGCGCACTTCAGCAGGCGGCATGTCGAGTCGTAGATATGGCTTGAACCTGTCGCCGGCGCGTACCACCGCCTTGCCAACTATCCCGGCTTGTGTCCAGCTCTCCCATAGGCCTGTTTCGGGACATACCATGCCGGTGCGCAAATCCATCATGCCGTACTTCTGGCGCTTGGCGAGGCGGCGTTGTTCCAGTTCTTCGGGCCTCAGATAGACTCGATCAATTGCAATACTGCGCAGATCGCGCGGATTTTGCAAACTCCGGAATTCGGGGCCGTCTTGCTCGTATTTCCCTTTATACGTCACCGTGACATACACGTCGTATGGGGAGTCGGATGGCAGCGGTTGACGATAGACAAAATCGACAATATCGGGGTCCCCCCCAATGATCACGCCCCGAGGCGAAAAGTAGGAGCCTTGCTCGTTACGCACACCATCAATCGACTCTCCTCTGACTACGCGATGCAGGTTCAGCCTGGCCTCATAGCCCTCCTTCGGAATGTCGGTCGTCATCAGGCTGTCAATATCAATCATGACTGTTTTGACACTCGGCTTTCCGTCAACAAGCAGTAGTTTGTCGAACCGGAAATCAACCGTCACGTTCTTCTGAAGGAAGTATGTATATTCAACAATTATGTCTTCAGGCGAGCTATATGACACTGGCTTTCCGAATCGACGGACTATGTCGTCGAATGAAAGCGTACCTGTTGCCCAGGCCAGCCCGGCTTCGAAGAACGGAAACAGTTGCGCCTGCTCCTGCACGGACATGGGTTTCGGAATGTCCTGCATGTCACTCCCCTTTACCGGCGATGGGCTGCTCTGTGCCCGAAGAATCGGGATGCTCATGAGCAAAGGCATAAGGAGCACTGCACTCATCTTCCGCATGCGTATAAATCCCATAGTGACCGGCTTGCATGAAATAGGCACCTGCCATATCTCCACAATAAAAGGCATCGTTTTCCCAGGGACGGCCGCGGTAGTCCTCTGAGCACCTGCTGGGTTCGGCCACCATGCTGTCGATCATGATCGGAGTGCCGCCATAACCTGATCTCTGTAGAAGATCGACCGCCAGTTCCCTCACCTTTTCGAATTCACTTTCCAGTGACTGCGTGCTGGACAGATAGCCTGGCGGCCTAACCCTGCCAGTACGCCAGAGATTGAGCACCCAGACGTACTGCGCGATGGCTATGCGTTTGATACTCGCCAGCATCAAGGGATCGTCAGGTATTGATACCACCCTGGCTAGAGCCACTGCCGTGCGCCCTGGAGCACTCGCAGCGACTACAGCACCCGGCCACTGATCGATCCGTGTATCAGGGAAATTATCCGGATGTTGCTGCGCCATCGCGTAGCTCCAGAACCATTGCTGGCAATGTCGCGACTCGTGGTAAATCGTATCGACAAATGCCTTGAGCGTTCTGAAGCGCAGATAGCGTTGACCCGCATCCTCGTCCGCTAACCGGCTTATAAGAATGAGGTCTTTGAGATCATTGAGATGCAGGAGCAGGCTCCAGTTCGCGGAATCAAAAAAGCCCTGCTCGGGTGCCGAACCCGGCGACACATCGAGTTTTATCTGCGAGGGAACGGCCTGAGCGGGAATACCGCCGTCTTGCGATTGATCCGTCATTGCCTTGACGATAAGCGGCTTTATCAGACTGAGTAGATATTTTTGTCCATCATCGTCAACCGGCCACCTGAGCACCTTCTCCGGCACCCCCTTACCAAAGAAAGTATTCCCCCACTGGATCTTCTCGAACAGCAACTCCACCGCAAACGCGTAATCCCTGGCAACCGGAAACATAAGCTGCCCTTTGCGTTCCGGGTCCAGATCAGAAAAGCGCATCCCCCAGCGCTCGGCCGAGCAGAGTGCGTAGGTCGGGATTCTGCCGGCGCTGGTGAGGCCTGGCTGATTGATCTCGACGATATGGTTGCCGACTTTATGTGTGCGTCTAGCGGGCATTCCTGGCTTTCTCCTATAAATCGGATTTCGTCCCGGCATCCCGGACCAATATCGACCGATGCGTCGAGGCGACCGCGCCACACGCGCGTAGCAGGCTGACGGATGCAATCCGCACGCTGTCGCTCATCGCAACGGATGTTTCGCCGCGTCCATTACTGATCCCTTCGATCACCTGTCCGTCTGCAAGCTCGATCCGGTAACGCTGGTTCGTCATCACCCACCCCGAAACCTGTTCCACAAGCTTGAAATGCTCCGCCACCTTCGCCTGCCCGATATCCGTCATCGGCACGACAAACGGCACCGCCACCGGCGTATCGTTCAGATAACTCGCCGCATGAACCCGATGCCCGCCGTCGGTGTAGACGCTGTACCCCTGCGCATTGATCACGACCTTCGTGCCGGCCGCATGGAACACGATCTCCTTTCCGGCAATCAGATTGATCGATTCCGCCCGGCTGATGATGTTCACCACGCGCTGCGCAATGACCTCGATGTCATCGTGTTGCGCCTCGATCTGCACCTTGCCGGACGCTGCCTTGAGCCTGATGCCGAGGTTCTGCGCGAACACCCGCACGCCATTGACCGCCGACGCCAGCAGCGATCTCGCCGCGGCGATGCTGACGTGTCCGCCGGCCGTGAGCGCGAGATGTTCGCCACTCGCCACGTGCGTGCTTTCCGCGGCCGCGAGACTGATACCCATCTGCCTGACGCCGGTGATGAGGCCAGAGATCGTGCGGCTGCCGGTGGCTGCGCTTATCGCGTCGCCGCCGCAGGCAATCGACACGTCGATCACCTGGCCGATCAGGCGATCGGGCACGACCTGTTGCCGCGCCTGCCATAGCGGAAGCGTCGGTCTTTCGATCGTCGCCACGTCGAGCGCGTACCGGTAGAGCTTGCCCAGGGCTTCGGTGCCGTGCAGACGCAACGGCGCGAGCAGTGGCTCATTGCCCCAGGTCGGCAGCGTGTCACAGAAGATAGCTAAAGTGCGGTCCCACGGTGGTTTGGACATGCGTGCATCGAGTGATGGGTCGAGCACACAGTATCGAAAGCACCTATCCCACCGTCTATAGGAATTGGACTAATTTTTATCCTGAGCAGGCAAATTACTCAATCTGCATAGCTAATTGAGATAGGCCGGTTTGATCTGTTTAGTGATCCTGTACAGCAATACGAATTAATCCCGTTGAATCCGCTGCAAAGAGAAATACAAATAAAAAATCAGAAAAGAAACGGCGAATATGATTGAAGCCGAGGGCCATCCGGGGCGGGCCCGCGCAACCGTGCCGTACTGAATAACACTTCGGCGGTATTAAAAAAGAATGGCAGCCGTGAGCGAACCCGATAACAAATCGCCGCGAATATAAATTACTGCGCGCTTGCACGAACCTGAACAGGAACGACAGTTCTGCGTAAGCAGGGGAATAAACAAAGTGGCGAACAGGGCGGCAAGCAACGCAACCGGCAGAGCAGCGAACAGAACAGCAAATCTCCGCGAAAAGCGGAATCTGGCGCATCGAATCCTAAATATTGGTGATTCGAAGCATGTATTCACGCATTTGCGCACTCATCGTCCTCGGCGCCCGCCGTACGTGCACAACCCTACGGCGATTCGGCCCCGGTGCGAGCGTCGCTCCTGTTTATTACAATAAAGTTTAAATTTGAAAGGTAATTTAAGTAAATTGAAAGTAAAATTTCTTAAAGGTTCCCTGTCATAAAAAAAGAACATACGGACTCGATAATCCCGCTGCGTTAGAAAAATACGGATTTGTTCCGTTTGGGCGGAAAAAAGTTGTACATGCAAACCACCAGGGGTCCCATAATGCCGGTCAGTTCAACACCACGTACTACCCTTCTTTTAACCTCGATCGCGGCGGCCTGCGTGCTGGCAGCTTGCGGCGGCAACGACAATCCGTCGACGGCAAGCAACGGCGGCGGCAACAGCCCGACCCCGACGCAAACCACGACGTTCTCGGGCGTCGTGACCGCCGCGGCTTTCAAGCCGGGCAACGCATCGGGTAACCCGACGATCGCCGCCGGCTACTACGCGGGCGCGACGGTTTGCGTCGACGCGAACGGCAATGGCGTGTGCGATGCGTCGGAAACGAGCACGACGACCGACAGCAAGGGCCACTTCACGCTGAAGACCTCGGCGACCGGCCAGTTGATCGCCGACATCAGCACCAAGGCAACCAACACGGCAAGCGGCGCGGCCGTGCCGAGCCACCTGATCCTGCGCGCTTCGGCCGCGCAGATCGCCGACCAGGGCGCGGCTAACGTCGTCATCAGCCCGATGTCGAGCGAAGTGCAGCGTCTCGTCGAAGCGAACGGCAGCAGCTACGCCACCGAGAAGGCCAACCTCGCAACGCGCCTGAGCGGCCCGGCCCTCGGCGCATCGTCGGTGACGGTGAGCGCGACCGACGCGCTCGGCGACGTGAACACGCTCTCGGGCGCCGAACAGCAAGCGCTGCTGTTCGAAGACAACCAGCTCGAAAACCGCTACACGTACGCGACGACCAAGCTCGATCGCGGCGACATGTATCCGGACAACCTCGCGATGACGGGCGGCGATCCGTCGCTCATCGGCACCTCGGGCGTGATCCAGGCAACGGCCGTGAAGTCGTCGCAGACGCAGGCGAAGATCACGTACGCACAGGCGCAGCAGGCCGCGTTCAACGTCGAAGGCGTGCCGCGCTACGACAACGTGTTCGTGATCATGCTCGAAAACCACAGCGTGGGCCCGACGCCGGGCACGCCGGGCATTTTCGGTTCGACGAACGCACCGTTCATCAACCAGTTCCTGACCAGCAACAACCAGTTCACGACCTACTACGCGACCGGCAACCCGAGCGAGCCGAACTACACGGCACTCGGCGGCGCGGACGACTGGGGTATCGTCGACGACAACTGGTGGGGCTGCGGCGCGGGCACGAGCGGCGCGAACGCACCGACCGACGCGGCCTTCGCCGGCGGCACCGCTTCGGACGGCCAGCCGCTCGTCGCGACGACCGCACTGCCGCCGCAAGACACGAACCATCTGACGGGCCTGACGAGCGCGGCCTGTACGACGGTCGGTTCTTCCGCGAACCACAACGTCGCGGCGCCGAACCTCTTCACGCTGCTGTCGCAAGCGGGCATGACGTGGCGTACCTACAGCGAGTCGATGAACCCGGGTCAGGACCCGCGTTCGGACAGCATCGCCGAACCGACGATCTCGGCCGCCTACACGGGCCCGGGCGCGAACGGCACGGCCTACCCGATGCCTGGCGCGCTGTACAAGACCAAGCACAGCCCGGCAATGCCGTATCAGCTGGCGCGCAATCTGCCGGAGTTCTTCGCCGACAACCGCACGATCTTCGGCACGCAGTACCCGGCGTCCGCCCTGGCTACGTCGAAGGACTATTCGATCCCGACGAACTACAACTACGACCAGTTCAGCACCGACCTCGCGAACGGCGACGTGGGCAACCTGAACTTCATCATGCCCGACCAGTGCGACGACATGCACGGCACCGGCTCCGATCCGTCCTGTTCGAGCGGCAGCACCGCCATCGTGCAGCGCGGCGACGACTACGTGCGTCAGGTCGTGACGAAGATCCAGGCTTCGCCGCTGTGGACCAACAAGAAGCGCAAGGTCGCGATCGTCGTGATGTTCGACGAAGGCGAAGGCAGCTCGACCTCGTGCTGCGGCTGGAACCCGGTGACGTCGAACGTCAACCAGGCACCGCTCACGTTCTCGAACGGCAAGTACTCGCCGGTCACGACGACGCTGTACAACCAGGGCAACCATGGTCACGGCAACTCGGTGTTCGGCGTAGCGACGAACCAGGCGAGCGCGGGTGTGGTCGACAGCGACGAGTACAGCCACTTCTCGTTCGTGCGTACGATGCAGGACATGTTCCAGATCGGCGACCCGGCACAGCCGCAAACGTACCTTGCTCGCGCGAAGTACACCGAGTCGTTCATCGCCGCGAACGTGCTGAACCTGCCGGAACTCGCGGGCAGCGCGGATACGCACTTCGACTCGGTCCGTCCGATGAACCACGCGTACATCACGCCGGCGACCTACACGCAGAAGCTGAACCCGGTCGACGTGACGGGCACCTCGCTGGCTTCGCGCCAGGCGGGTCCTGACGCGAACCAGACCAACGTCTGGGCGCTGAGCAAGTAAGCGGTCGACCTAAGCGGCGGACCGACACACGCCGGGCGCAGCGCGCGCCCGGCGTGTGCAACCCGGCGCCGCAACGCTGCCTGCCGGACCACGGATCATGTGGTCCGGCAGTTTTCCATTCCGTTCGTCCCATTTCCACGCGGCCTTAAGTCGTACGCGCACTCAGCCAGGTCCTTCCACGGACCAAGCCAGGACCGCCCGGCAATCGGACTCAGGTAACACGATCAGGCTCAACACATCGATATGCGAAAAGTTTCTCTCGGCGTGCTTTGCGCGCTTTCCCTCGTATTGGCCGCCTGCGGCGGCGGGGGCAGCGATAGCGGCAGCAACGGCGGCAACGGATCGAGCCAGACCTCGGCGCCGGGCGGCGGCGAAACGGGTAGCGTTGCGCCGCCCGCCGCCGTCACGCTGAGCGCGGCGGCCCAGGTCGGCAAGCAACTGTTCTTCGATCAGAATCTGTCGGGCGGCAAGAACATGTCCTGCGCGACCTGCCATAGTCCGCAGTACGCGTACGGACCGCCGAACAGCCTGTCGGTGCAGCTCGGCTCCGATCCTTCGCTGGCCGGTCAGCGCGCGGTGCCCTCGCTGCGCTACAAGTCGATGACGCCGCCCTACAACGACGTCGCCGACAACCCCGACGGCATCACGCAGAACGCGCCGGGCGGCGGCTTCATGTGGGACGGCCGCGCGACCACGCTGGCGACCCAGGTCTCGCTGCCGCTGCTCAATCCGCTCGAAATGAACAACACGTCGGCCGCGAACGTGGTCAAGGTCGTGCAGGGCGCCTCGTATGCGCCGCTGTTCCAGCAGGCCTTCGGCTCGGGCGTGTTCGCCAACACCGACGCCGCGTTCGCCGACGTCGGCCTCGCGATCCAGGCCTACGAGACGGAAGACCCGAGCTTCGCGCCGTATTCGAGCAAGTTCGATCTGTTCGAATCGAACAAGGTGGGCGGCACGTTGACGGCGGCCGAGCTGCGCGGCCTCGAACTCTTCAACGACACCGACAAGGGCGCCGGCTGCGTGGCCTGCCACTACGCGGGCGCGAACTTCAACGGCTCGGTCGGTCTGATGACGGACTTCACGTATCAGGCGATCGGCGTGCCGCGCAACGACACGCAGATTCCCGATAACCCCGACCCGATCCCGAGCAACGCGACGACCTCGTACTACGACCTGGGTCTGTGCGGTCCGCTGAACAACCTCCACACGCCCGGCACCGCGACGAGCGGCGCGGGACCGGATTCGTTCACGGGCGTCAACGTGCCCGATCCGTATTGCGGCCGCTTCAAGGTGCCGACGCTGCGCAACGTCTCGACGCGCACCGCGTTCTTCCACAACGGCGTGTTCCATTCGCTCGTGCAGGTGCTGAACTTCTACAACACGCGCGACACGAACCCGGAATACTGGTATCCGAGCACCGGCGGCGATACGACCCACATGGTGCAGAACCCGTCGTTCGCGCTGTTCCCGAGCGCCGCATCGGGGGCGACGGCGACGCCGTTCAACGATCTGCCGGTCGCCTACCAGGGCAACATCGACGAAGAACTGCCGATGGGCCAGGGGCAAACCGACGCGGGCGGCACGACCGCGGCGGACGGCGCGCTGGCCCGCCCGGTCCACTCGACGCCGCAGCTGACGCAGCAGAACATCGCCGATCTGGTCTGCTTCCTGAACACGCTGACGGACGGCTATCAACCGCCCGCCACGCCCCCCACGAGCGGCGCATGCGTGAACTGACGACGCATCGATGACGATCCGCGCGCGGCCGGCTTCTCGTGGAGCGGCCGCGCGCCGGCGTTCGGGCCGTCGTGCCTCGGACCGCCGGCACCGCTGCCGCGCGCGCATCGCCTGCCGCCTGCCGCACCTAGCCGTTCAATAAGCCATCCAACCTGAGCAACAACACCATGACGCGACGTACCACCGCCGTCCGCCTTGCCGGCGGCGCGCTTTCCCTGTTTGCCCTGACCTTCGTCGCCGGCTGCCATGACAAGAGCCAGGACGCCAATCAGGAAAACTTCACGGCCGCCATCAACGATTTCCTCGGCCAACGCGGTCACCTGTGCCTCGCCAAATACGACTGGCCGATCTACACCACCACCGACGATCGCGCCGCGGGCACGCGCGACGCCGTGCAGATGCCGGTGCTCGAAAAGCTCGGCCTCGTGAAGGGCAAGGACATGATGGTCGAGCGCGTCGACGCCGGCGGCAAGAAGATCACCGCGGCCGCGCGCCAGTACGAACTGACCGACGAAGGCAAGAAGTACTACCTGCACATTCCGGAAGTGGTCGCGACCGGCACGTCGCGCGTCACGCATCCGGCCGACTTCTGCGCGGCCACGCTGACGCTCGACAAGGTCGTGGGCTGGGAGCGGCCGATGCAGCTCGACGGCAAGACCGTCACGTCGGTGGTCTACACGTACAAGGTCGAGCCGGCGCCGTGGGCGAAAGATGCCGACGCGCAGCGCGTGTTTCCGATGGTCAAGCGTGTGATCGAAGGCGCGGGCACGATGCAGTTGCGCGAGGGCATGCACCTGACCTCGAAGGGCTGGGTCGCCGACGAGATTTTCCAGCGCTGAAGCGGAACGCGCAGGCGGCGCAACGTGCGGGCCGGGCGCGCTGCCCGGCACCTGGGGTGCCTCGAACCTGAAACGCTCAGGTGCGCCCGGCGCTCAGGCCTGCTGACGCGGCACGAAGCGGCGCGCGCGCAGCCATTTCGTCGCGACCCACTTCTCGCCCGAGCGCAGCGGCGTGCTCGCATGCAGCGAACTCGGATCGGCGAGGCCGAAGCGGTTGCCGTATTCGAAGTAGAGCGCGTGACCGCGCTGCGGCGTCACCGACCAGCCGATCTGCGGGAACACCGTTTCGCCGCCGTCTTCCACGTCGTTCAGATACATCAGCAGCGTGCCGACGCGCTGGCCGCTGCGCGCGATCGACTCGCGATTCGCCTCGTTGCCCGCGATCAGATAGTCGACGTGCGGCGTCGATTCGGCGCCTTCCTCGTAGTTCAGCATTTGCAGCCCCTCGCCGTTCTCGGCCGGCAGGCCCGTGAGTTCGGCGATGCGCGCTTCGAGGCGCGCGATCAGCGGCGTCTCGGCGAGGCGGAAAAACATCCCGTAGCTGCTGCGATGACCGGCCACGACGTTGCGGCCCGTCACCGGATCGACGACGGTCGAGCGGTCGAGGCGCGGCCGCGCGAGCGCAATCAGCTGCTCGCATTCGTCGGCGCTCAGAAAGTTGGCGAGATGCACGGCGGCGGGCCGTTGCAGGCGCGACAGCACGCGCACCTTGCGCTCGCCGAGCTGAAGCTGCGCGCCGTCGCGCACGCGCAGCGGTTCGGCTTCGTAGCTGAGCGGCGCGGCGCCCACTTCGAGCTTGTCGCCCGGCATCGGCGTGCCGTAGAGGAACGCGGCGGACACGGCGTTGACCATCGCCGCCGCGAGTTCGGCCGCGTTGTTGCGGCTGACCAGCTCGTTGACGATCGCTTGCGGCGCGACGCCGCGCGTGAGATTGGCGGCGATCCAGTCGCGCACTTCGGCGGGAAAATTGACGGTGATGGACATCGGGGTGACAGGCGCGCGGCCTGGAGGGTTATGTCGCGGAAAGAGGCGGGAAAGAAGCCGGGCTCGCATGATAGCGGTCGATTGTGACGCGCTTTAGACAGCGGAGCGGGTCCTGCCGGGGCGGCCCAGCCGTTTTTCGTTACCGCATATTGCAGCCGCGCGCGGCCGGCCACGGCCGATCGATCCCCTTCCACGCGGCCCCGAGCCCGCCTGTCCGGGCGCCGCGCGGGGCCGCGTTGCCTTTCACCGCGTCAACTGTTGCACCGCTGTAACTCAAGCGTTCGGCAGCCCGGCTACATTGGCGCCATGCGGGCATCGCGCTTGCGTGCCGTTGGCGCCTCGATACGCGGCCCGATACGCGGTCCCAAGCACGGCCCCGCTTCCTTACGTTCAGATAACAGCACGTCCAGAGGACTTCGACTGATGACAACGCGCGCAAACCATGGCACTTTTGCGCAGTCCCATCAGAGGACGACGTTTCCACCGATCATCGACGCTACTATCCGTCCACGGAGATCAACATGAGCGAAGCCGTGTCCCCGCCGCCGAAGCGCTCCCGACGCGGGCTCGTCATCTTCGTGGCGATCGTGCTCGTGCTGATCCCGCTGGTTGCGATGCATGTGCTGACGCGCAAGAAGCCCGCGCGCGAGAACACGGCCATCGTCGTTACGGTCGCGAGCGCGACGCTCGGCTCGATGCCGGTCACGCTGAGCGAGCTCGGCACGGTCACGCCCACCGCCACCGTGACCGTGCTGCCGCAACTGAGCGGCTACCTGACCGAGGTCGGCTATCACGAAGGCCAGGAAGTGCAGAAGGGCCAGTTCCTCGCGCAGATCGATCCGCGCCAGTACCAGATCAGCAAGCAGCAGGCGCAGGCGACGCTCGCCAAGGACCGCGCCTCGCTCGCCCAGGCGCGCGCCGATCTCGCGCGCTACACGCAGTTGAACGAGCGCAAGTCGATCGCGCAGCAGACCTTCGCCGATCAGCAGTTCCTCGTGCAGCAGGACGAGGCGGCCGTGCAGGCCGATCTCGCCAACATCGCGCAATTCGATCTCGATCTCGCCTATTGCCGCATTACCGCGCCGATCGCCGGCAAGGTCGGCCTGCGCCTCGTCGATCCGGGCAACTACGTGACCGCGTCGTCGTCGACGGGGATCGTCGTCATCACGGCGGTCAAGCCGACCACGGTGCAGTTCACGGTGCCGCAGGACGCGCTTGCCTCGATCGTGCAGCGCATGAACAGCGGCGCGAAATTGCCGGTCACCGCGTATTCGAGCGACAACGCGCGCGAGATCGCCACCGGCACGCTCTACGCGATCAGCAACCAGATGGCGACCGCGACCGGCACCGTGACCTTGCGGGCCACCTTCGCCAACGACGACGAGGCGCTGTTCCCGAACGAGTTCGTCAACGTGAAGCTGCTCGTCGATACGATGAGCAACGCCGTGCTCGTGCCGACCGCCGCGGTGCAGACCGGCGCGCCGGGCGACTACGTGTATCTGGTCAATGCGAACGGCACGGTGTCGGTGCACAAGGTGAAGCTCGGCCCGAGCGACGGCAGGAATACGGTGATCCTCTCCGGTCTCGCGGCGGGCAACCAGGTCGTGACGGACGGCACCGACCGGCTCAGCGACGGCGCGAAGATCGAGCCGGCCCATGCGAAGCCCGCGGCGGCGGGCGTGAACGGCGCGAGCGGCGCGGGTGGTGCAGCGGCGAAGCCCGAGGCCGCTTCGGAGAGCGGCTTCAAGCGCCTCCTGCAGCGCGTTTTTCCGCCTGCCGCGAAGCCCGCTGCGCCGGCGTCGTCATCCGCCGCTTCGTCGTAACGGACCGCCGCGCCGATGAACATCTCGCGCCTCTTCATTCTCCGACCGGTCGCGACGCTGCTGCTGATGATCGCGCTCGTGCTCGTCGGGCTCGTCGCGATGCGCGTGCTGCCGGTCTCGTCGCTGCCGAACGTCGACTATCCGACGATCCAGGTGCAGACCTTCTATCCGGGCGCGAGCCCGAGCGTGATGGCGACCACCGTCACCGCGCCGCTCGAAGTGCAGCTCGGCGAAATTCCCGGCTTGCAGCAGATGACCTCGTATAGCTCGGACGGCGCCTCGGTCATCACGCTGCAGTTCGATCTCTCGCTGAACCTCGACATCGCCGAGCAGAACGTGCAGCAGGCGATCAACGCGTCGAACAGCTATCTGCCCTCGGGCCTGCCCGCACCGCCGACTTACGCGAAGGTCAATCCGGCCGACCAGCCGATCCTCACGCTCGCGGTCACCTCGAAGTCGATGTCGCTGACGCAGTTGCAGGACGTCGCCAACAACCGCCTCGGCACGAAGATTTCGGAAGTCTCGGGCGTCGGCGTCGTGACGACGAGCGGCGGCAACGTGCCGGCGATCCGCGTCGAGGCGGACCCGCACAAGCTCGCCGCCTACGGCCTCAATATCGACGATCTGCGCACGCTGCTCAGCTACGTCAACGTGAGCCAGCCGAAGGGCAATTTCGACGGCCCCGACCTCGACTACACGATCAACGGCAACGACCAGATCACCGATCCGAAGGACTATCTCGACACGGTGATCGCGTATCAGAACGGCTCGCCGGTGTTCCTGCGCGACGTCGCGCGCGTGAGCCAGGCGCCGCAGGACGTCGAGCGCGGCGCGTGGTACAACGGCTCGCCCGCGATCGTGCTGAACGTGCAGCGGCAACCGGGCGCGAACGTGATCGCGACCGTCAACCAGATCATGAAGGAGTTGCCGCAGCTCGAATCGACGCTGCCGGCCGGCATGAAAGTGACCGTGGTGTCGGACAGCACCGGCGTGATTCGCGCCTCGGTCGCGGACGCCGCGTTCGAGCTGATTCTCGCGATCGTGCTGGTGGTCGCGGTGATCTTCGTGTTCCTGCGCAACGTGCCCGCCACGCTGATTCCGAGCGTCTCGGTGCCGGTCTCGCTGATCGGCACGCTGGCCGTGATGTACCAGCTGAACTACTCGATCGACAACCTCTCGCTGATGGCGCTCATCATCGCGACCGGCTTTGTGGTCGACGACTCGATCGTGATGATCGAGAACATCGTGCGCTATCTGGAAGAGGGCATGACGCCGCTCGAAGCCGCGCTCGAAGGCGCGGGGCAGATCGGCTTCACGATTCTCTCGCTGACCGTTTCGCTGATCGCGGTGCTGATTCCGCTGCTGTTCATGGGCGGCGTGATCGGGCGCCTGTTCAGCGAATTCGCGGTGACGCTCGCGGTCACGATCGTGATCTCGGCCATCGTCTCGCTGACGGTCGTGCCGATGCTGTGCGCGCGCATGCTGCGCGCGCAGGCCGAGCGGCATCCGAGCCGCTTCGAGCGCATCAGCGAGGGCCTGTTCGACAAGACGCTCGCCGCCTACGAGCGCGGCCTCGCGTGGGTGCTCGACCATCAGACGCTGACGCTGATGGTCGCGATCGGCACCGTCGTGCTGACCGGCCTCCTGTACGTGGTGATTCCGAAGGGCCTGTTCCCGGTGCAGGACGTCGGCGTGATCCAGGGCATCAGCGTGGCCGACAACTCGGTTTCGTACTCGGCGATGGTCAAGCGCCAGAGCGCGCTCGCCGAGGCGATCCTGAAGGACCCGGACGTGGTTTCGCTCACCTCGTACGTCGGCATCGACGGCATCAATGCGACGCTCAACAACGGCCGCTTCCTGATCAATCTGCGCGATCGCGACCAGCGTTCCGACACCGCGCAGGAAGTCGCGCGGCGGCTCGCGCAGGAAGTCGCGCAGGTGCCCGGCGTGAAGCTCTACATGCAGCCCGAGCAGGACCTGACGCTCGATACGACCGTCTCGCCGAACCAGTACAGCTTCGTATTGCGCGGACCGAGCCAGCAGGCGTTCCAGCAGTACGTGCCGGACCTCGTCGCGCGGCTGAAGCGCATTGCGTCTCTCGAAGACGTGCAGAGCGACCTCAATAGCGACGGCCTCAGCGTGAACGTCGAGGTCAACCGGCAACTGGCCGCGCGCTTCGGCATCACGCCCGCGACGATCGACAACGCGCTGTACGACGCGCTCGGCCAGCGCATCGTGTCGACGATCTTCGAGCAGTCGAACCAGTACCGCGTGATTCTCGTCGCCAAGCCGGAGACGCTGCCGAGCGTGCAGTCGCTCGGCAATCTCTATCTGCCGAGTCAGACCAGCAGCACGGGGCAGGTGCCGTTGTCGGGCATCGCGAAGATCGAGATCAAAAAGTCGCCGCTCGTCATCAGCCATCTCGCGCAGTTCCCCTCGGTGACGATCTCGTTCAATCTCGCGAAGGGCGCCTCGCTGAGCACGGCGGTCAAGGAGATTCACGCGACCGAGCAGGCCGTGAACCTGCCGCCGTCGATCACCTCGTCGCTGCAAGGCGCAACCGCCGCGTTCGAGGATTCGCTTTCCAGCGAGGTCTATCTGCTGATCGCGGCGCTCGTCGCCGTGTATATCGTGCTCGGCGTGCTGTACGAGAGCTTCATCCATCCGGTCACGATTCTCTCGACGCTGCCCTCGGCCGGCATCGGCGCCTTGCTCGCGCTGATGCTCGCGGGCAGCGATCTCGACGTGATCGGCATCATCGGCATCGTGCTCTTGATCGGCATCGTCAAGAAGAACGCGATCATGATGGTGGACTTCGCGCTCGACGCCGAACGCAATCACGGCAAGCCGCCGCGCGAGGCGATTTTCCAGGCGTCGCTGCTGCGCTTCCGCCCGATCCTGATGACCACGCTCGCGGCGATGCTCGGCGCGCTGCCGATGCTGCTCGGCACCGGCACGGGGTCGGAACTGCGCCGGCCGCTCGGTCTCGCGATCATCGGCGGCCTGACGCTGAGCCAGATGCTGACGCTGTTCACCACGCCGGTGATCTATCTGTTCTTCGACCGCATGGCGGCGCGCGTGAAGCGCTGGCGCGCCGCGCGCAACCCGCGCGGCGGCAACGACGGCAGCGAGTCCGGTGAGCCGCCGCCCGCGGGCGGCACCGAGGGCGCGCCGTGAACATCCCGGCGCTCTTCATCCGGCGGCCGGTGGCGACCACGCTGCTCGCCATCGCGATCCTGATTTCCGGCACGCTCGCGTATTTCCGCCTGCCGGTCGCGCCGCTGCCGAACATCGCGTTTCCGGTGATCGTCGTGCAGGCGAACATGGCGGGCGCGAGCCCGGACATCATGGCGGCGACGGTGGCCGAGCCGCTCGAGAGGCGGCTCGCGACGATGGCCGACGTCGAGGAGCTGACCTCGATCAACTACGTCGGCTCGTCGCTGATCGTCGTCGAGTTCGGCCTGAAGCGCGACATCAACGGCGCGGCGCGCGACGTCGAAGCGGCGATCCAGGCCGCGCGCGCCGATCTGCCGACCACCTTGCGCAGCAATCCGAGCTATCGCCAGTACAACCCGGCCGACGCGCCGATCATGGTGCTGTCGCTGACCTCCGACACGCTGACCAAGGCGCAGCTTTACGATTCCGCCGATTCGGTGATCCAGCAGCAGCTCTCGCAGGTACAGGGCGTCGGCCAGATCACGCTCGGCGGCGGCGCGTTGCCGAGCGTGCGCGTCGAGTTGCAGCCGGGCAAGCTCAACAGCTACGGCATCGGCATGGAAGACGTGCGCGCGGCGATCAGCGCGGCCAATGCCGACAGCGCCAAGGGCCATCTCGACGTCGGCGCTCAGCGCTATGTCGTCACGTCGAACGATCAGATCACGAAGGCGGCGCCGTATCGCGACCTCGTGGTCGCCTATCGCGACGGCGCGCCGGTGCAGTTGCGCGACGTCGCCGAGGTGCGCGACTCGAACGAAAACATCCGCAATGCGGGGCTCTTCAACGGCAAGTCGGCGATTCTCGTGATCGTCTATCCGATGCCGGGCAGCAACGTCGTGAGCACCGTGCGGCAGATCCGCAGCGTGCTGCCGTCGATCGAGGCGACGTTGCCGAGCAGCGTGCACGTGGGCGTCGCGATCGATCGCTCGGAGTCGGTCACGTCGTCGGTCGGCGATACCGAGCGCACCCTGTTCATCGCGATGCTGCTGGTGGTCGGCGTCGTGTTTATCTTCCTGCAGTCGCCGCGCGCGACGCTGGTGCCGGCCGTGGCGCTGCCGCTGTCGATCATCGGCAGCTTCGGGCCGATGTATCTGCTCGGCTATAGCATCGACAATCTTTCGCTGATGGCGCTGACGATCGGCACCGGCTTCGTCGTCGACGACGCGGTCGTCGTGCTCGAAAACGTCGTGCGCCATATGGAGCTGGGGCTGAGTCCGAAAGAGGCCGCGCTGAAGGGCGCGGGCGAGGTCGGCTTCACGGTGATCTCGATGAGCCTCTCGCTGATCGCGGTGTTTCTGCCGATCATCCTGTTTCCGGGCATCGTCGGGCTGATGTTCCACGAGTTCGCGATCACGCTGTCGATCGCGATCGTCATTTCGCTCGTGATCTCGCTGACGGTCACGCCCGCGATGTGCGCGTACGTGCTGAGCCGCGAGAACGCCGGCCATTCGAAAGCGCGCTGGGCGCAGTGGATCGAACGGCAATTCGAGCGCTTCAAGGCGCTCTACGCTCGCTCGCTGACGGCCGTGCTCGATCATGCGCGGCTCGTCATCCTGCTGCTGTTCGCGCTGCTGATCGGCAACGTGTTCCTGCTGAAACTGGTGCCGGCCACCTTCTTTCCCGAGCAGGACACCGGCATCCTGATCGGCCAGATCATCGCCGACCAGAGCATCTCGTTCTCGGCCATGCAGAAGAAGCTCGCGCAGTTGCAGGCGATCGTGCAGAAAGACCCGGCGGTGCTGTCGGTCGCGGGCTTCACGGGCGGCCGCGCGCTCAATAGCGCGAACGTGTTCATCGAACTGAAGCCGCTGTCGGAGCGCCACGCGACGGCCACCGAGGTCGTGAACCGGCTGCGGCCCAAGCTCAACGAGGTGTCGGGCGCGCGGCTCTTCCTGCAGGCGCAGCAGGACTTGCGCATCGGCGGCCGGCAGTCGGCGGCCGAGTATCAGTACACGCTGACGAGCGACGATTCCGCGGCGCTCTTCAAGTGGACGCCGAAGCTCGTCACCGCGCTCGCGAAGACGCATGGACAACTGCTCGACGTGAACTCGGACCTGCAGCAGAACGGCCTGCAAACCTATGTGAAGATCAATCGCGCGACGGCGGCGCGCTACGGCTTCGCGCCGAACCAGGTCGACAACGTGCTGTACGACGCGTTCGGCCAGCGCACCGTGTCGACGATCTACAACCCGCTCAACCAGTACTTCGTCGTGATGGAAGTCGCGCCCGAGTACTGGCAGTATCCGCAGGCGCTCGACCATATCTATCTGAGCACGGCCTCGGGCAACCCGGCCGGCACGGCCGCCACGCAGATGCCGGGCGCCACGGTGTCGGCGGCGAGCGCGCAGAGCGGCAGCGCCTCATCCAACACCAACGCGCGCAATGCGAATGCGCAGTCGAACGCGACGAACAACAGCATCGCCAACAGCAAGGGCGGCAGTTCGACCGGCAGCGCGGACAGCACGGCCGCCGAAACGATGGTGCCGCTCTCGGCGATGGCCTCGTATTCGAACAGCCACACGGCGACCCAGGTGAATCACCAGAGCGGCCTCGTGGCCGCGACGATCTCGTTCAACCTGCCGCCCGGCGGTTCGCTGAGCCAGGCGGGGCAGACGATCGAGAGCACGAGCCGCGAGATCGGCATGCCCGCGAGCATTCACGGCGCGTTCGCGGGCGCGGCGGCGGCCTATTCGCAGTCGGTCGGCACGGTGCCGCTGCTCGTGATCGCGGCGCTCGGCGTCGTGTATATCGTGCTCGGCGTGCTGTACGAAAGCTCGATCCATCCGCTGACGATTCTCTCGACGCTGCCGTCGGCGGGCATCGGCGCGACGCTCGCCTTGCTGATCTTCAACACGCCGTTCTCGGTGATCGCGCTGATCGGCATCATTCTGCTGATCGGTATCGTCAAGAAGAACGGCATCATGATGGTCGACGTCGCGATCCAGTTGCAGCGCCAGGAGCGCATGCCCGCGCGCGACGCGATTCACGCGGCCGCGCTGATCCGCCTGCGGCCGATCATGATGACGACGTTCGCGGCCGTGCTCGGCGCGGTGCCGCTCGCGGTCGGCATGGGCCAGGGCGGCTCGCTGCGTCAGCCGCTCGGTATCACGGTGATGGGCGGCCTGCTCCTGAGCCAGGTGTTTACGCTGTACACGACGCCGGTGATCTATCTGTACCTCGACCGCCTGCGCGCGCGGCTCGTCAGATGGTCCGACGGCCTGCGCTGGAACCGCGACGCGAAGCCGGGGCAACCGGATACGAAGGCATGACCATGAAGATTTTCATCACACGTTTGGGTGCGCGGGATTCGGCGCAGCGTGCGCGTAGCGCGAGCCGTGCTTCGGCCCGTGGCGGCGATGTCGGCCGCGCCGGTTCATGGCGTTGGCCGTCCGCCGCGACGCTCGCCGTTACGCTGCTCGCGCTGCTGAATGCCGGCTGCATGGTCGGCCCCGACTATCACCGGCCGCAGGTGCGCGTGCCCGCTACCTATGCCGAACTGCCGGGCTGGACCCAGGCCGAGCCCAACGCGGGCGCGCCGAAGGGTACGTGGTGGACCGCGTTCAACGATCCGCTGATCGACGAACTCGAACCGCTTGTCGCGGTATCGAACCAGACCGTGCGCGCGGACTACGCGAACTACCAGGAAGCGCTTGCCGAAGTGCGCGCCGCGCACGCGAGCCTGTTCCCGACGCTCGGCGCGACCGGCTCGGCCACGCGCGAGCGCGCCTCGGCCACGACGCTGAACGGCACGGCGACGCGCATCGCCAACGCGGGCTCGCTCGAAGGCAACGTCAGCTGGGCGCCGGACCTGTGGGGCCAGGTGCGCCGCACGGTCGAGGAGAACGCGGCGAACGCCCAGGCCACCGAAGCGACCCTCGCGAACGCGACGCTCTCCGAGCAGGTGGCGCTCGCGACCGCGATCATCGAACTGCGCACGAGCGACGCGAACATCGACCTGTTGCAGCAGACCGTCGTCGCGTATCAGCACTTTCTCGACGTCGTCACCGAGCAGGACCGCGCGGGCACGATTGCGCCGAGCGACGTGATTACCGCGCGCACGCAGCTCAATACCGCGAAGTCCGATCTGATCGCGCTCGGCGTTGCGCGCGCGCAGTACGCGCATGCGATTGCGGTGCTGGTCGGCAAGAACCCGGAAGAACTGTCGATCGCTCACGATCCCGCGATGCCGGTGCTGCCGTCGGTGCCGGTCGGCGTGCCGTCGACGCTGCTCGAACGCCGGCCCGACATCGCCGCGGCCGAGCGCAAGATGGCCGCGCAGAACGCGGCGATCGGCGTCGCGGTGTCCGCGTATTACCCGGAGATTTCGCTCTCGGGCGCGGCCGGTTTCACGCAGTCGCCGCTGGCCGGTCTGCTCAAGGTGGCGAACTACGTGTGGTCGCTCGGCGCCAGCGCGAGCGAAACGCTGTTCGACGGCGGCCTGCGCAGCGCCGACGTCGATGCGGCGAAAGCGGCCTACGATTCGGCCGTCGCCAGTTATCGCGGCACGGTGCTGACCGCGTTCCAGAACGTCGAGGACGATCTGTCCGGCTTGCGCATTCTCGCGGAGCAGGCCGACGTGCTCGAAGCGGCCGTGCGCGACGCGAACCGCGGCGCGGAGATCGCCTTCAACGAGTACCAGGCCGGCACCGTCGACTACACGACGGTCGCGACCGCGCAGGCCACGCAACTGAGCACGCAGCAGACCGCGTTGAACGTGCAGGAGTCGCGGCTGTTGCATGCAGCGTCGTTGTTCGGCGATCTAGGGGGCGGGTGGTCGGCGGATCAGTTGCATGACCCGCGTGGCGGGAGTGCGCGCGCGGCGGCGCAAAGCGGGGAGGCGGGGGCGGCTTCTGCGGCGGCGGTTTCCTCTGCGGCTGCGGCTGCATCCGCTGCCGTGAGCAACGGTGGCGCGAATCCGCCATGACGGTGCATCCACGGGCGGGTTGGCCCGTCTGCCGGTAACACGACACGACAAAAGGCCGCGCGCCGTTGCGGATATCATGCGCGGCTTGTCTTATACGAAGGCACATGACGGCATACGAAGACATACGCAGCATCACACAAGGAGAAACAGGCGTGGCAGGCACCAACGAGCACGAAGTCGACGAGAACGACAGCCGCGACCCGGCCGCACCGCGCGGCGAGCTGGCGGCGCAACCCGGCGAACCGCCGTCCGGCAACATGACCGTGCTCGGGCTGTTCATGATTTTTGCGCGCATCGGTCTGACGAGTTTTGGCGGCGGCCTGAGCGGCTGGTTCCTGCGCGAGTTCGTGCACGACCGCCACCTGATCAGCGAGGACGAATTCCTCAACGGCCTCGCGCTGTCGCAGGCGTTGCCGGGCGTCAACGTGAAGAATCTGGCGATCTGGGTCGGCTATCGCCTGTTCGGCTGGCGCGGCGCGATTGCGGGGTTCTGCGGCATCATCCTGCCGCCGGCCGTGGTGATCGTTCTGCTCGGCGTGTTCTTCGCGGCCATCGCCTCGTTTCCGCTCACGCATGTCGCGCTCGCGGGTGCGGCAGCCGGCGCGATCGGCTTGTCGCTGTCGATGGCGATTACGGCGGCGCACCGTCTGCCGCGCCGCGTGTTCCCCTATCTCGTGCTGGTCGCGACGTTCGCGGCTGTCGCGCTGTTTCGCGTGTCGCTCGTGTGGACCGTGCTGATCGGCGGCGCCATCAGCATCGGCTATGAATATGTGCGCGCTGCGCGAGTCATGGATCGTGAGCCGTGAGTGGTAGTAGGCCGTGTCGTTATACACAATGTGTCTGCTGTGCCGTGGCATCGAAATAGCCGGTTGACTTTCAATGACATGGTGCAGCGTTTGTAAGCTGTTCGTGCTCCACGTTTGCAATCCGCTTCGCGCGTATGCCTTGATGTCTGCGGCAAAGTCCATCGCAGGCGGCAAGCCATAGCAAATGGTCCTGACGCCGTGTTTTCTGTCGCTTTTGCGAGGCACGATGGGTATTCCAGCGTACACAAATGTTGACATTTCGTTGTCCAGCGGAACCCCAAAATCATCCATCGCCCATTCCATATCCCTGTAGGCACCTGTTAGCTTGGCAGCCCAAACAATGACAGAGGAATTCGGAATGTTGGATCAACAGGATTCCGACGGCGTGCGCGTGGTGTTCAGTGCGCCGCAATTGGCTGCGGTACTGGCTCGCCAGTCGATCAGCCGGTCGGAGATGTCTTTCAATCGGATCTGGGGCGGTCTTCGGATCGTGGGGGGCGTGCTGGAAATGGTCGGGGCTGGGGCGCTCTGCGTGCTGCCCGAACCGACCATGGCGAGCAAGGCGGGATAATGGGCAATATCAGAAGTAGTGCGCGTCCACACGACACAAGTCCAGAATTGGGCGAAGTCTTCAGGTAGTGGTGGTCCCCTCACACTGATGCAGCACGTTGCGGGTGATGTCGGCTATGGAATAGAGAGGCAGACAGGAAAACTGACACGGATGAATGAGGTTGTCGTTGTGCTGAAATATCAAACCTGCAATGGAATGCCATACTACATTCTCACAGCTTACGTCGGATGAAGGAAAAAGTTATGCTGTCGGATCGCTACCCGAACCTGTATCAGTTGTTTGGCGCATACTTTAATCAGGATTCTGATTTATGGGGAGACACGATTCCGGAGATTGTTTCGTGCTACAGAAGGGACTGCCCACGGGAAAATCACCTCGAAATGATCCGCGAGATAGACTCGTTCATAAGCGAGCACCCGAATGATCTGGATTCTGCATTTGAAAAGGATTACGGACAGGATTTTGACCCGATGTTATGGGGCCATACAACTGCTTCGTTTCTCGAAGAATTGAAACACCTTCTGAGTGAGCAATAATCCGCCGGTTGCCGCGGGCACGGAAGGGCCGCGGCAACCAGGCACCCTTATCTCGCAGGCCCCCGCTTCATAAGGGGCTGGCGAGATAGGTATAACGTCATGGCGTTAGCCGCACCTCGGGCAGTCAAACTTAAGAAGAACCCATCACGTGTCCAGAACGCTCATCGCACTGTTTTCGGTTTTTGCTCCGCTGTCGATCGTGACCGTCGGCGGCGGCCAGGGTGTCGTCGCCGAGATTCAGCGGCAGGTCGTCGACGTGCATCACTGGATGACGCATGCGCAATTCCTCAGCGACTTCGCGATTGCGCGGCTCGCGCCCGGCCCGGGATCGTTGCTCGCGACGCTGATCGGCTGGCAGGTCGGCGGACTCGGCGGCGCGGTCGTCGCGACGCTCGCGTTATTCGGGCCGACCGCGTTTCTGATGTACGCGGTCGTGCACGTGTGGAACCGCCACGAGGGCGCGCGCTGGCTCAACGCCTTGCAGGCCGGTTTGCGGCCCGTTGCGGCGGGCCTGATTCTCGCGGCCGTCTACGTGCTGGTCGAGCAGCTCGAAGGCGGCTGGATTGCATGGCTTACGGCCGCGATTGCCACGCTGCTCGTGATGAAAACGCGCATCAACGCCTTGGTGCTGATTGCGGGCGGCGCGGTCGTGTTCGTGCTTGCGCATTTCGCGGGGCTGCTTTGAGTTAAGGCGCGCGCGATTCAACGCCCGGAAAGAACCGCATCCTCTATTTCATAGCGCTCATCGCCGATCGAAATCAGATTGATGCCGGCGTTATTCCGGGTCAGCGTATTGCCCGGCATCGGTCGATCGCCTGCTTTCATGGCCGCGCCGAGTACTCGTCCGTGCGCGTTGAACAGGATCACGCGCGTATTGCCATCGGGCCAGTAGATTACGACGCTCGCGGAGTGATTGCCATGACGAACGACACCGTACTTGCACATGGTCTTCGTCTTGCCGCCGCCGCGCTCGCAGGGCAGCGTGCCGGTCGTGCTGAAATGCATGTCCTTGTCTTGCGTCTGCGCGGGCCAGCTTCGATCGTCGGCGGCGGGACCGTCCTCGGTGGCAATCGAAATCAGCGTCACGCCATCCGCTTCTCCCACCACGCGCGCACGTCGATGGTCGAGAATCGCATGCACGTCGGCGCTATTGCGCAGGCCCGGACAGCCGACGAGCATTGCCGTATGGTCGAGATAGTTCGCGGTCGCGGACGATTCGCCGAGCCGCCGGCATACATCGCCCGCATGCGGATAGCCATCGCCGAGCACCACGAACGACGCGGGCCACGCAAAATGCTTCGCGTTTGTCGGCGTGTTTGTTGCTGTGTTTGTTGCTGTGCTTGCCGCGGCGATTGCCGAAGCACTGCTCCAACTCAAAGCGGCCGCGACGAGCGCCGTCAGCGTGGCATTCGAAGCAAAAGTGGCAGCAAAAGACCGGCTCGCGCATTTCATCGACTGTCTCCTTGCGTCGCTCATTGCCGTGTCGAGCCGCTTGCCAACGCGGCCTGCGCGCGCTGCAACCACTCGCGGTTATGTTCCCGCGCGTGACGCGGCCAGTGCCGCGCATCCTGAACGATTTCCGCGTACAGACTCTCGGCGCGCTGGCGATCGGCGGCGTCGGCCTGCGTGGCCAGCCAGTCCGCGAACAGGCAGCGCGGCGCGACATCGCTCGCACAGGTGAGCGCCTGCTCGAAGGCGGCGCGCGTGCCCGGCGCACCGAGCGCGGCCAGCGTGCGCGCATACAGCAGCGCCGGCTCGCCCCGATTGCGCGCCTGCGGATTGCCCGAGAACAGATTCGCCAGCGTCGCGTCGGCGGCCGTGTAGTCGCGCAGCGCGAACTGCGAGCGCGCGAGACCGAGCAGCAAGACCGGATCGTTGGCGAAAGGTCCGTTTGCCGCCGCCTGGAAATGTTCGAGCGCCTCGCGCGCCTCGCCGGCCGCGAGCAAGGCCTCGCCGAGCCGCATGCGATGCTGCACGGTCGGCGCCTGATCGAAAGCGGCGCGCGCTTCACGCAGCGCGCGATTCGGATCGACGAATTGCGTAATGGCCTGGGTTGCGACGCGCGCGCCACGCGAATGCCGCAGACCCGGCAGATAGATCGCGAACAAATAGACGATGCTGCCGAGCATTGGGAAAGCGAACAGAATGAACAACCAGTAAAGGCCTTGTCCATTGCGTATCGCGTGGACGGCGAAAAAAATCGCAATGATGACGTGAAGACCGATTCCGAAGAAATAGGGCATATCGATTCAACCTTGGAGCCTGAAGGAGCGCGAGGGCGCATGAGCCGACGCCTGAGCCACACATGGTGGCATATGGTGGCACACGGCCGCGCCGGATTTCGACCGCACAGTGTATTACAGCGCGGCCCATGCGTATCCCCCGCAGCTGCCGAGCTTAACCGGCGCGCAGATACGCGAACAGCAAGGACAGCGCCACGACGACGATGCCCGTCGCCACGACGAGGTGATTGGCCAGGAGTCGACGCATCGCAAGTCTCCTAAACGAAGCTGTAGCGTTCGGAATGGTAGCGCGTGCGCGGCACGTCCATCTGGCCGAGCGCGCGTTCGATCGCATCCATCATCGGGTCCGGTCCGCAGATGAAGTACTCGTGATCGGCATAGCCCGGCGGCAGATGGCGCCGGAACATGGCCGCATTGATGTGCCCGGTCTCGCCGCTCCAGCCCTCGGGCGGTTCCGCCAGCACGTAGACGACGCGCAGATCGAGCCTCGCCTGCAGCGCATCGAGTTCCTCGCGAAAGGTCAGCGAATCCTGGTTCTTGCCGCCGTACAGCAGCACGAGCGGACGTGAGTCGCCGCGATCGGCGAGCGTGCGGATCATGCTCATCATCGGCGTAATGCCGATGCCGCCCGCGATCAGCACGTGCATGTCGGTCGGCCGGCCGATCGTGAACGCGCCGTACGGTCCGTCGAGATAGACGCGCTGGCCGGCCTCGATCGTCTTGACCCGGCTCGTGAAGTCGCCGAGATTGCGGATCGTCATTTCGACGCGGCCCTGCGCGGCTTCGGCGCTCGACGAAAACGAAAAAGGATGGCCGGTGATTCTGAACGGACTGCCCCATACGGTAAGCCAGCCGAATTGCCCCGGCTTGAAGCGGAAGCCCGCATGTCCGTCGGGCTGCATGACGAGCGTCGTGGTGTCGCCGCGTTCGCTGCGCACTTCGGTGATGCGATAAGGCCGACGCAACATGAAGAGCGGCTTGAAGAGCCGCACGTAGAGCAGCAGCGCGATCCAGAACAGCGTCATGCCGATCCACAGCGCGCGCTTGAGCGGATCGGCGAGATAGAAGCCCCAGCCGATCATGTGCAGCACGCCGCCGAAGATCGCGATCAGCGCGAGGGCGATGTGCGACAGATGCCAGAGTTCGTAGGGGATTTTCAGTTGTTTGCGCCACAGCGCGGTAATCACGAGCACGATCACCGCGCCGATCGACAGCACCGCGAACCATGCGCCCCACGGTACTTCGCCGAGCGACGCGGGCATGGCGAGCTTGTCGGAGCCGATCGCGAGCAGGATCAGCGGATGAACGACGACGAGGCCGACCGCGAGCAGCGAAACGCGCCGATGGAAATGGTAGATGACGTCCTCGCCCCACGGCTCGGTCACGTGACGAAAGCGCGCGGTGAGGCCGAATCGCAGACCCATCATCGCGAGTCCCGAATAGCCGAGCGCCACCGAGAACTCGGTGCCGAAGCCGCGCGCGGGCGGCAGCGTGCCGGCCAGCAGCGCGAACAGCGGGGCGAGAATGAACAGCAGATAGATGGCGGACCAGATGGTCTTGCGCGCGAGATCGTGAGACTGCATGAGTGCCTCTTTATGGGAGCGGCGAATTATGGGAGCGGCGAAACGGGAGAAACGGGCGGACCGCGCGGGCGGCGAAAGGGTCGCGGCGCGCTCAAACGTGGCCCGGAAGTGATGCTCACGGCGCGCTTATGGCGTGCCTGCGGCGTGTTCGTGGCGTGCTTGCGGCCTAATTCACGGCGCGCTCGTAGCACGCTCGTGGCGTATTCGCCTTGCGTTCAGACGCACGTCGTGAGCAGCAGCGCGGGGCCGAACGTAATGACGGTCGCAACGAGCGCCGCGATCAACGTCCAGATGACGACGCTGTGCATGAACGAACTGATGGGCTCGGGTCCGGGGTCGTGCCGCGCGGCGGCGCGGTAGCGCCACAACCCGCCGATCGCGATCAGATGCAACAGCAGCACGATTGCGAGACTCGCGCGCAACGGACCAGCCGACCATGCGAACGCGCAGCCGATCGCATGCAGCGCATAGAGAATCACGAGCGCGAGGCACCAGATCGTGAAGCCGGCGGCGAGCCACCACACACGCCGCGGCGCAAGCGGGCGTCCGTTCATGGCTTTGCTCCGAGCATCGCGACGAGGCCGGGCAGCGCGAGCACGAGGCCGAGCGCGACGATCGCGGTCGCGAGCGTGTAATCGACCCACAGGCGTGTGAGGCGCAAGTCCGTGAGCCGTCGCGCGGAGATGAAGCCGGCGCCGAGGCGCAGCATGTTGCTGGCGAGGAACAGCAGCCCGACGCCCGCATGGATCGCGACGTAGGTGAGCAGCGCGGCGGCGGTCGCGCCGAGCGCATGCTCGCGCGGATTCGGCATCACGCCGTGGATGAGCATCACGTCGGCGACGAGCGCCACGCCCAGCGCGAGCGCGGTCAGCGCGATCGTGCCGTGCGGTTTGCGCTCCGCGG